>JAYVIT010000342.1:0-8930 GCA_043769965.1 Saprospiraceae bacterium | reverse complement strand
ACAGATTGGGAGCGGTATCTTGATTCGACTTTTGGGTCATAAAAGAGCTATGAAACGTTAAAAAATCATTCTTTAAAATCGGATGCTCCATCTCTCGGCCAATTATCTGTATATTTCGCCCTTTAAAGTTTCCAGGCATGAAGCAAAACTTACAAATTTTACTGGTATCTGTATTTCTTGGCTGTTTTATTAAAGCATCCGGACAAGACATTAACTTTACTCAGTATGAACTCGTACCGGTATTCGTAAATCCGGCAAATACAGGTGGATTCCCGGGTACATTTAGAATAGGGGGAATATACCGCGACAGAGCACCTTCTTTCCCGGGAGCCTATAAATCCCTATTTTTAGCAATGGAGATGAATTTCGGATTTGCCTTCAGAAAAAAAGACTGGACCTCTTTGGCGATTACCTTTATTCAGGATCGATCGGGTGAAATAAGCCTTGGTAAAGGAGGCTTCATAGCTGCAGGTGCTTATCACCTGGCATTCGGCAAGGGAAACCTTGCAATAGGTGTGCAATTCGGAGGCATGAGTCAGAATGTTAAAAATCAAGAAAAAGGATCAGATTTACATACCATCTCAGGAGGAACAGGTCCTTCACAGGATCTCATGAGCCTTCAAACAGGTAAAGCTGATTTTCAGGATATCTCAGGAGGTTTGGCGTATACTGCTCCAATTAGTACTAAAAAACACATACTTAAATTAGGTATAGCCGCAAATCATATCACTCAACCTAGTGTAAGCATAAATGGGTCGGCAAATAAAATTGATATGCTTTTGACTGGAAGTGCTTCTTTGCAATACCATTTGAATGAAAAAACTGATCTGGTTCCTATGATTTGGTTTAGAAATTTGGGAGATGCATCAGAAACGGTTCCACAATGTATGGTCAGTTACTTATTTAATGTTGAGAAAAAAGTACGGTTGAATGCAGGACTTGGTTACAGACTAACAGGTGATTTACAAATCATGGCTGGCATGGATTATGGAAATTTAAAAGCACAGGTTGGATATGATTTGTCTACAAACAGTGTTTTGTCTGACGCTTTATCCGGAACAGGAGCCATTGAATTTGCCGTCAATTATATCGGAGCAATAACCAAGAAACCAAATCCGAAACCAAAAGTATTCTGTCCCCGTTTTTAATTTGTTTAATGAATGATTTCAAATGTAAAACATGAAATGTAAATTCATATTTCTTAGCAGTTTAATTCTACTCTGCTCCTTTCAAAGTTTTGGACAACCAGCAAGTGGAGAAACTAAAGATGCTCTTGTCATATCAGGTGATGAGCAGGTTGAAAAGGGACAATATTATAGGGCATTAGAGCAATACGAAAAAGCATATAAACAGGCTAAGGATAAAGATATCGCAATGAAAGTCGCCTATGCACATTTGCTGCTTAGAGATTATGCAAAATCAAGTAACACGTATTACAAAGTTCTTTCCCGCGATAAAGCAAACAAATACAGTGAACACAGGTATAATTATGGAAGGGCTTTGAAAATGAGCGGATCTTATACGGAAGCATCAGAAGAATTTAAACGATACATCGAGTCTGGTACCGATGAAAATTTGAAACAACTTGCAGAGATTGAATTGAAGGGTATTGAATTGCGAGCTACGATGAAAGAAAATGTAGCACTTGTTGTAAAGAATGCCGGTAATAATATCAATACTCCGGAATCTCAAAATAGTCCGGCAATGGATAATTCAAGTTCATTGTATTTTAGTTCACTAGAAGGCAAAACCGAGAAACAAGAGAAAGCCGAGAAAAAAGCTGCAGAAAAGAAAGAATCGAAAAAAGAGGATTCAAGAAAAGAAGAAGCCAATAAAGAAGGTAGTACTGTAGAAGAAGAGAAAAAGGAAGAAACGAAAAATGAAGAATCCGATTTTTCAAAAATGTACAGCAGCATGTATTCAGAAGGTAAAGGTTGGTCTAAAGCAACTGTTTTACCAGAATTGATAAACCGCATTGGATATCATACTGTGAATCCGAGTTTTTCAAAAGATGGAAACACCATGTTTTTTACCCGTGCAGTTTCAGATGGTGGTAATATAGAAGAACATAAAATTTATGCTTCTGCAAGAACAGCAGGCGGTTGGAGTCCTGCAATTGATGTCAAAGGAGTGAATGGTGATTATTTAGCAACACATCCTGTAGAAGGAGAATTGTTTGGATCCAGAGTGTTGTTGTTTTCTGCAAATATGCCAGGAGGTAAAGGTGGATTTGATTTATACTATGCAACCAAAATAGCTGAAGCAGAATATTCTACTCCTGTGAATTTAGGATCTATTAATACACCAGGTGATGAGTATTGCCCTTTCATGTCAGAGGGTACTTTGTATTTCAGTTCAAACTATTATCCGGGAATTGGTGGTTTTGATATTTTCAAAAGCAGTTGGAATGGAAGTGTTTGGTCAACTCCTGAAAACTTAGGACTTCCACTGAATTCAAGTACTGATGATTTATTTTATAAATTGAGTCCAGGTGGTGAAAAAGCTGTATTGGTTTCTAACCGACCTGATCCGCAATCCAAATCATTAAAAAGCAAAACCTGCTGTGATGACATTTATTTTATTGATAAAAGAAAACTAGTCATTGATCTCACTACTGTAGTAATGGATGAAAAGAAAAAACCAATTAAAGGTGCAACTGCACAATTGATTGAAGTGATGGCAGGTAAAGATGGGAATTTTCAATCGAAAACAAACTCGGAAGGAAATGAGATCAGTCATTTATTGGATAAAGACAAATCGTATAAAGTTGTAGTCAGTAAGGAAGGATATTTCCCTGCTGAATTGCAATTGAACACCGTTGGAATCACCACAGATCAAAGTCTTAGAAAGGAAGTTGTGTTGCGAGTAATGCCTCCTGAATCTGATGTTGAAATAATTACAATCAATGAACCCATACGATTAAACAACATCTATTATGATTTAGATGATGATAAAATATTATCAGATGCAGAAAAGGATTTGATGACACTTAAAGGGCTTATGGATAAATATCCAGATATGGTTATTGAATTGGGTTCACATACTGACTCCAGGGGTGATGATGCGTACAATGAAAAATTATCTCAACGAAGATCCAATTCAGCAAAAAGATGGTTGGTCAATAAGGGTGTAAATACAAATAGAATTGTGGCTAAAGGATATGGAGAAGAAAAGATTCTTAATCAGTGTACCAATGGTGAGGATTGTACAGAAGAAGAACACCGTTTTAACAGGCGAACTGAATTTAAAATTATTTCCGGACCAACAACAATTGAAATTAAAAAGGAAGTGTTGAAAAAAAATCAGAAAGCGCCTAAGAAGTAGGATAAAATATATCTCGTTCACAATTTCAGCAGCCCTGGTTTTAAATAATTGGGGCTGCCTAATTTAAGACAGTTAGCAATAAGCAATAAGCAATAAGCAATAGGCAATAGGCAATAGGCAATAGGCAATAGGTGCGTCAACAGTATTGAATGTTTTATGTTTAGTGTTTTATTCAATTCAATCAATGGTCTTTATTTTTATAACAGGCAGGATAAGGAATAAGAACTATCAATGAAAATTCAGAATTTGAAAAGGTATTTATGGAATGCGTTTATTGGAGCTTCAATAGTTTTGTTTTCAATGAACTGCGGCAGCTCAAAAAAGTCTAGGGTTATAAAAGAAGAAGAACAGAACAAATCAAATGATCACGAAGCCCATGTAGATACAGCTGGAAAATTTGCAAGGATTGTATTTGATTCCAGTTCCTACCATTTTGGAGTTGTCAAACAGGGACAATTGCTGAATCGGGAAATTTACTTCACCAATCAAGGCCCTGGAGATTTAGTAATAGATGTGATTACGGCTTGTGAGTGTACAACATTGGATTGGTCTCGCTTGCCCATCAAACCTGGATCCAAGTCTTGGATTAAAATTATATATAACAGTAAGGATAAGGAAGGGCCGCAAATTGTGGATATAGATATTACAGCAAACACTAATCCGTCATCCACTTTCACTAAATTTTACCTTTCGGTAGAGAAGTAGTCAATTGCCATCTTATAAAATCAATTTTTTCCAATCTATTTGAATTCAAATTTTAAAGTATTGTCCTTTAGTATTTTACGTAAGATTAAGTCATTGATACAAAATTTTTACTCCATTTAGGCTATCAGGGTAAACCCTGATTTTTTAAGAAATGTCCAAATAAATTTGGTGGCTACCCAAGACTATGTTTAACTTCGTGGCGTATTCTTCCCTTTGTTAACTTTAGATCAGTTCTGATCTAATGCCTCAATCATATTATCTGGTATTAAGTATTCGTTCGGCTAAGCCAGATTCTTATTAAGCATTTGAAAACTATTAAACTTAATAATCATGAGGCAATTAGTACATTTCTTGACATCCCCAGTAAACTATGCAGTCATGGCTGTATTGCTATTAGCCAATTGTACTAAAGATGAGAGTACTGTTAGTGAATTCAGCAAAGCAAGTGCTGAAAGTAGTAAAGTTGCTGCTGACTGGATGGCTCTCAGCGTTCAACTCACTTCTGAGACACCGGGTTATACCTCCCCGATTGCATCGCGTGTGTTTGCATATCTTGGTATTGCCGTTTATGAATCAGTTGTTTTGGGCATTGACAAACAAGCCAGTCTTCAAGGTAAAATCAGTGGATTACCAGAGCAAAACTTACCTGTTCTTTATGAAGGAGGTGAAGTGAATTGGACCTTGGTGGTAAATGATTGTATGAACTACTTGTTCAAGAATTTTTACCGGAATGCTCCTCCAGCTGGTGCAAAAAAGATTAAGGAACTTTACGATCGTTACAGAGCTTCTGTTCCAGATCATATTGATCCCAACGTGATGAAAAAATCCTGCCAGTTTGGTGAGATGATGGGTAAGGCTATTTATGATTATTCAATTACGGATGGTCAGGAAGAAGCTTTTTTAAACAATTATCCAACTTCTTATTCTGCACCACAAGGTCAGGGATTATGGTCTCCAACTTCAAGTCAATTGAAAAAGCCACTTTTACCTTATTGGGGTGAAGTGCGCACATTCACACCATTGTCTGATGAAACGGATCTCGCAAATCCACCAACATTTTCCACTGCAAGCAATTCTTTATTTTACTCTTATGCATTGGATGTAAGAAACAGAGTCAAGAATCTGGATGATCCAATTGTTACCATGGTGAAATACTGGAATGATGATCAGGATCGGTCTATATCTGTTTCAGGTCACATCATGACCATTTTAATTGACATTCTCAGCAAAGAAGAAAAAGACCTTGAATTCGCTGCTAAAGCATTTGCAAAATTGGGTATTGGATTCCACGATGCAACTGTTGCATCCTGGAAAGTAAAATACCACTACAACATGTTAAGACCGGAAACGTATATCAAAGAAAATATTGATAGAGATTTTATTTCTTTGATCAATTCACAAGCTACTCCGGAGTATTCATGTAGTGCAGCTTCTGTAGGTATGACAGGTGCTGAAATCCTTAGTGAGCTCTTTGGATACAATTATGCATTTACGGATCGTACACATGAATTCAGGAAGGATATCGATGGCACTCCAAGATCATTTCAGTCTTTCCAACATATGGCTGAAGAAATTAATAATTCAAATTTATATGGAGGCATTCATTATCGCTTCAGTCTGGAAGCCGGTCAAAAACAAGGCACCCAGATTGGAAAAAATATCAATCGTCTAACAATGTAAGTTTATATATACCCCTCGGAAATCAATTTACAAATGGCTCCTTAATTGGGGCCATTTTTTTTTGATTAATAAGCTTGTGTTTGTGAAGAAGAAATTTTTATTCTTATAATTGACTAAAGTCACATAATTGAAAGTTGGTATTTTTAGATTGTTTTTTTTGTTCATTGCTCATAGCATGTCTTTAGTGCCGACTAAAGTCAGGTGGCTTTTAATTTTAAAATATTAAAGTAAAGGAATCTTATTGCAGATATTTCATAACTCAAATGAAACAATTATTCCCAAAGATCCACATAACCAATAGCGTTCTCCATTATAAAAAATATCTTTGACATCAAATTCAGGTAATCCATCTACTATCAACCAGTTGGCCCCTCCATCTCTTGTCAGCATTACCAATCCATTTTCTCCTGCAATAATTCCTTCCTGATTATTTTTAAAATGGATACTTCGGAGAGGAGCCGAATTGTCAATAATACCACCCGATTTTATTTTATTGAAATGAAGTCCAAGGTCATCTGATTTTAATATCGTTCCACCAACTCCTAAGATAAAAATTGTTGTAGGTGGTAGATAGGCAATATCAACAAATTGATCTCCAATTATATCAAGAGTATCCCAATGTTCACCGGCATCAGCAGAGCGAAGTACAATACCATAACCACAAGCAATCCAATGTAAACTATCCAGACATTGAATTGCATTTAATTCGCGATTAATATTCAATACAGTTCGGGTTGAATCTGAATGGATGTTAAATTTTTCAATGCTTCCTAATCCTAAACCATGGACAGCGATAATGTTGTTTTCATTGTATGCTGATACGCCGCGGATAAATCGGAAATTTCCCTGGTGTTTAATTTTATGAACAATATTTTCTTGCTCTCGCAATTCATATAAATTGAGTTCAATGCCCATTGCGAAAATCAATTGAGCAGAAAGCGGACTTGCACAGAAAATTTCTTTATCGAAGAGGGAATCTACTTTCCAGTTTTTACCGCTATCATTAGTTCTACAAACTATTCCACGACTCCAGGTATTGCCACCTACAGCAGTTCCATCTTTATCATTTGAAAAATAAATTGAAGTGATTTCATCAGATGTTGGAATGGAATGCGATTGAAATAAAACCGATTCATGTTTTATACAGGATGAAACTAAAATGCTGAATAAAATAAAAAGATATCGTAATCGCAGAAATGCCAAAATCAATTTCTTTTTGCAAAAGTAGGAAAGGATGCACTTCCAAAATGTGAGCATTTTACGGATATTGGATCTTTAAAATGATAGACCTTGCAAAAACTGATGAAAAAATTTGTGAGATGATCGAATTCCATATTCCTGGAATTTGGTTTCGGAAAATAAACAATGTGCTGAATTGTTCCATCCACATTAAAAAATACATTCATCCAGAGTTTTAAACCATTAATATTAAATGAAACTTCTTTTGCGTAATCTTCCATGCTGATCAAAACAGATGTCCATGCAAAGAAAGCTTTGTCAATATCGTCTTTGTAAACATTTAATAAAAGCTTGTCATAACTCGCAGACATATTTTCATAGGGCTTTTCATATTCCCCAATCATAAAGACTCGGGGCAAATTGGCTTGCTCCTGGTATCTTGATACATTACGGTCCAATTGACAAATACCCTCTAAGGAGTATAGAAGGAGGAGAATTAAAAAGGAATAGTAGTGCTGCATTTTCCTTACAAATCTAAGGCTTCTTGATTAAAATCTACTGAGAACCAGAATTTTAAGCATTTTTTAAATTTTAAAGGCGTAGCCCGAAACTTTTTATAATCTTGTGACGGATTTCACAACAAAAAACAGGCCATGTTCATAGATATTTTTTGTCTGATTCTTATTGGAAGCACTTTTTACCTGGGCTTTACTAAAGGCATTATTAAATCCCTTTTTGGAGTGATTAGCATAGTCATTGCATTTTTGGTAAGCATGAAATTTTCATTTTTAGTTATAGATCTCATTGAAAAATTTATGGATGCAGATCCCAGATTGAATATTATTCTTGGTTTTGTTGCTACGTTTTTATTGGTCATGGTTGCTATCCAGTTAATTGGAAGAGGATTTGAAAAAATACTGGAAACTGCGCACATCAATTTTATCAATAAACTTGCTGGTGGACTGCTTTCAGGTTTGATAACATTGATCATTTTTAGTTCAATCATTTCATTTATGGATGGATTGAAATTGATTAAAACATCCACCAAAGCAGATTCTTTTACATACCCATATCTCGAAGCTGTTCCTGAAAAATCAAAATGGCTGATTAATAAAACCAAACCAGTTTTCTCTGAGTTTTGGGAGAAGACACAAAAAGCATTGGACAGATTAGAGAAAGACGTTCCTAAAAATGAAGGAATGAAGGAATGAAGGAATGTCGCAGCGTAGCGTAGATCCCGCAGAATTGCGGGGAAGGAATGAAAGAATATATGGATTATACAATTTATCAATGCAACAATTCAGCAATTTAACAATTAACCCCAATTCAATTCGCCGCCTGCAATTCCTTCCAAAGCAAATCTTTTAATTCATCAAGTCCTTGTTGAGTTACAGAAGATATAAATACTACCGGTAAATTTTTAGGCAAATCTTTTTGAATGAGTTGCTTCCATTCTGGTTCGACTATATCCATTTTTGTAATAGCGAGTATTCGGGGCTTATCCAATAATTCTGGATTGAATTGTTTCAATTCATTTAATAATATCTGATAATCTTCATTGATTTGTTGACTATCACATGGGATCATAAAAAGCAAAACACTATTGCGTTCGATCTGCCTGATGAATCGCACACCAAGACCCTTGCCAAGGTGTGCATCTTCAATGATGCCTGGAATATCAGCCATCACAAAAGATTTATTATCCCGATATTGAACAATACCCAAATTGGGTACAATAGTAGTAAATGCATAATCAGCAATCTTCGGCTTAGCAGCACTGAGCACGGATAATAAAGTGGATTTACCTGCATTCGGAAAACCAACCAATCCAACATCCGCCAATAATTTCAATTCAAGAATTCTCCATCCTTCCTGACAAGGTTCACCGGGTTGTGCAAAATCAGGAGTCTGTTGTGTAGGTGATTTAAAAAATGTATTGCCTTTACCTCCGCGTCCGCCTGGCATTAAAATTTGTTCTTCTCCATCACGGGTAATTTCCAATTCCTTTACACCTGTTTCAGGATTTATTGCAACAGTTCCTA
>JAYVIT010000341.1:0-24232 GCA_043769965.1 Saprospiraceae bacterium | reverse complement strand
AATTCAATTTCATAATGTCCTCTTGAAGTTTTTCTGAAATGTGGGAATAAAACCACATGTTTTAATTTCAAAGCCATTGCATTTATTCCGGTATTAAATGGAGTATCCAGATTGAATAATTGGGACCAATGTTTATCAGCTCCTTTATGCGGACTTTGATCCGCAACGAATATTGTAAATGTATTTACATTTGCGGCATCATAATTCAACAAGGCTTTATACGCTCTTATGGCTTCAACCAATTCCATTCCAAAACGCTGTCGTATACCTATAAGCAATTGATTAAAATAAGTATTACGCAGAGGTAGAAATAGTGCAAGGGTTTTTGTTTTACAGTATAATGGTAATGCAGGGAACCATTCCCAGTTTCCTAAATGACCTGAATACAAAATGATACTTTTCTTTTCTGATTGATAACTTTCAAGAATTCCAGGATTCAAAATGTTGAATCTATCCATTAAGTTTTTTGGACTTATTGTTATAAACTTAATAGATTCAACTATCACATCACAGAAATGCTGATAAAATTTCTTTTCAATGCTAAGCAGTTCGCTTGTATTTAATTCGGGAAAAGCTTTTTGCAAATTTGAACGAACAACTTGTTTGCGATATCTCACCAGATAATACATCAAGACATATAGGAAATCTGAAAAAAAATAAAGTATTTTAAATGGTATCAAGGATAACAAAAAGAATGGCGCAAACTTTATTTTATCTAAAAATGTCATAATCCTTGTAATATACTTAGTATATCAAAATTGACTTTGGATCAATTGGAATAATTTGGAAATCAAAATTATTCAAACACTTAATTCGATGGATATGGTCAGGCTTCATTCAACAAAGAAAGCAAAATTTTATTGAGTTATTTATGATAATCTACTAAATAAAAAATCCGGAGGAACATTTTCCTCCGGATGTGTTAACTTTTTGGTTATTAAACTTTGCTACTAAAAGCAAATATAAAAGAAAGATTTACTCCACTATTATCTTTTGAGTCATGACCTTATCACCCTGAATGATCTTTAAAATCAAGGTTCCCTTTGCTTCATTCTTAATATCGATGTCATTATTATATACACCATTAAAATCATTCAATGTTTCGTTATATACTTCTTTGCCATTTAAATCTATTACTTTGATAGTAGTTGATACAGCCAAACCTGCAAATCTGATTTTCATTTGACCATTGTTCGGGTTTGGACTTGTAGTAAGGTATTCTACATTCAATGATTGTTTGTTGTTACTTCTGGCTATTTCTTCTTTGAGTTGCTGATGAATGGTTTCACTTTTTAATAATTCATCCTGATTTGATCCCGTTCCATTGCTTCTAAGAATTTTTACTTCGCCTGGTTTTTTGTTAATGATGATTACTTTTTTCTTTCCATCGCCAATCCTATTGATTTCTTGCAACTCTTTTTTAAGTTCTCCCTGCATTTTTTCGTCTATGTGTATTTTATTTTTGAGACATTTTTCAAGTTCTTCCGGTGTGCATTTTTTCATCATAGGCATGCAAGAAGGTGCACATGCTTTCATGGATACTTTTTGTTCTTTACGCTCCTGTAATGTTGCTTTTAAGTTTTTCACTTTTGTACCTCTCAAATAGGTAATCTTAACTTTATCACCAGGTTTGTTATCTGAAAGTGCCGCGATGACATCGTCGACAGTATTGGATTCTTTCCCATCTACTGAAAGAAGAATATCACCTTCAACTAAGCCTGCTTTTTCTGCAGCAGATCCTTCAAACACTTCAATTATCTGCGCACCATTATCGGCATCAACATTATTTAATTGTACACCTAGAACAGCCTTATTTGGTGGCGTAATCAATTTTTCTTCTTCTGCCAATGCTTCATTCCATTGCATATTAAAATGCTCTGGGCTGATAAATTGAACATGGTCTCCTGATTCTGGCATGAACTGAACATCCTCAACATCTTTAATGATGACTTCGATGTCTTCAACTTTCATAGATTCTTCTTTCCAATTTGCTGCATCAAACGTATCGATCGTTTCAATTCGGGTTTCTTTCCCGTCTACATTTTGTATAGTGATCTTTTTGACAATCAACTGCTCTTTTGGTTTCTCAGTGTTTTGACTTTGTGCGAAGATCCCATTGAGACCCAGGCAAATCATGATACATAAAACAAATACATTTTTCATAATCCTATTTTTTATTTTTAATTAATGTCTTTCTATAGATTGATTCAACACGCGACCCGGAATGTTCCAGTCCGTTTCAGATTCCAAAGTAGCATTATTGGTCGATTTGATAATGATGTAGGTTTTGGTTTCAACAGGTGCATAACATTTTACTTGACCAGGCATATCCCAATTGCCACCATTCAATGACTCGTTGCTGTCTTTCTTCGTTTTGGTGATCTCATAAATAATTGTTTTCTTATTATTTTTCTCCACTTTCAAATCTCTTTCTATTTGAGCAAGTATATCCAAGTCATGTGAATTCGAATGCTCTTCATAAGCAATCAAATCGCCATAATCTTCATTGGAATCAGATTCATTTCCTTTTACAATTTTTACTCTCAATGGCTTCATCGTCTTTATTTCTTTAAGCCTGTTTAACTTGAAGATTTCCTTCGGATTTTTTCTTTCCAATAAACAAATACCAGGCATTTCCTTTACACATGCCTGATCCATTTTAAATGGCAAGTTTGTTTCACAAGAAAGTGGATTTGTATTTGATACTATTTGCAATGATGAAGGATTCTTTATGGCAACACTACTAAAAAATAAAACACTAATAAGTAAGGTAACTAATGCCAGACCTGATGTGAATTCATTTTTTGATGTCTTTACTTGCAACACTGATTCAATTCTTCTTTTCAATTGTTTACGTTGTTGAAAAAAGGGAAGTGTGAGTGCCGGTACAAATCCTGAAGTCTCTTCAATCTTCAAAATGAGTTTTGCATATAATAGAGGTTCACCTAAATAATAACATGCCGACGAATCTGCCTTCAGTTCCCGTTCCAGTTTGATATGGCTCATCAGTATATGAGCAGCGGGATTGAAATAAAATATAATTTCTGAAAACTGGATAAATAAATTGACCCAATGGTCCCGATTGAATACATGTGATAATTCATGTGCAACAATGCATTCAGCTTCTTTATAGGAAAGTTGATTAATCCATGAAGTCGGAATAATAATTACAGGCTTTATTACACCAGTTAGAAAAGCAGAAGTCACTTTATCACTTTGAAGCAGTAATATGGATTTATTGATGCAATAATAATTTTTTAGCTTCTGAAAAATTTCCATCCACCGCTTATCTAATAAAGGTGTAGAACGATGGATAAGTTTCCGCAAGTAAAAATGACTAAATAAAAATCTCAGAAAAAATAGACTTGCACCTATTAGCCAAATAAGATTAAACCATTGTAATACTTCTGGTTTGTCCAATAAATCAGTTATAAATGGATGCGGATAATATCCGATCGTATTTTGATTCCACAAAAAAAGAAATGTGCATATACTTACAAGGACCATTGCCAACAATGCAAATAAAGAAAGAATATAATTCAACTTTGTATTCTTAGCTAAACCCGTTTTTACTAACCACATCAACAAGACGATCAATGCACCCTGCCATAAAGAATGGATCAGTGTGGAAGCAAAAACTTCCTGGAATGACACATGCGATTCTGTGATGATTGGCTTCATTACATTTGATGGCTTTCAAGATCTTTGATTAGTTTTTTCAGCTCGTTAATTTCCTGAGGAGATGCTTTATAGTTACCAAGTGTTTGAACCACCATTTCCATTGGCGAACCTTCGAATACCTGATCAACCATATCTTTTACATAATTTTTCTTCACCTGTTGTTCTTTAATAGCTGCTTTATAGATATGTAGTTTCCCTTCTGCTTCCCTTACACAAAATCCTTTTTCCAGCATGATCTGTAACATTTTGAGCGAAGTCGTATAACCGACTTCTTTCTTTTCATTCATGATTTCATTTACCCGTTTGACGGTACAAGGGCCAAACTTCCAAAGGGTTTGAAGGATTTCCAATTCACCTTCTGTGGGCTTATTTATATATTTATTCATGGGTCGTATTTCACTACGGTGAGACAAAAATTAAAACTGATCAGCAAATCTACGAATGATTTCGTATTTTTAATATTTATTTAACTTTTCCCTTAGAATTGTAAATGACTCAGATTGGTCAGAAAGAATAGAAATCCAAAAAATTATATTCTGAATAAAATCAATTCAATACCCAGATGATCCTTCTTTAATTTGAAAAGGAGTTCTCACCGAATTTAATTTGTATCAATTATTATGGCTTTTATCAATATACAAGCCCTATTGGTTTGTATAAATGTCTAATTTAAAAACCATAGATAAGCGTTGGCTATTACTATTACAGTCAGGATGACTTATTCTATTGAATTTCTGTTTTCGGATTTATTTTGATTAATCCAAAACTATTGTCCTTCACTTCTCACTCTTCCCTTCTATCAATTCTTCTCAAACGGATAATTCTCCACTCCCGTTTTAGTAATACATTGAATAGTATACCATCCCGCAGTCAACATGGACACATTTATCTTATCAGAAACTTTTGGAAGTTGTTTGATCAATTTGCCCTGTGCATCAATCAGAATTAGTTTTTCAATCTTCGTAGCATCTTTCAGATTCAAATAGATATAATCCCTGGTAGGGCTTGGATAAATTGCAAGGGAAGTTTGCTTTGTTGCTTGTTCAGTAAATGTTTCTATAGGTATGCTTACTTTAATTAATAAGACACAACCATTAGCATCAGTGACTGTAAATTCATAATCGCCGATAGCTAATGAATCTGGATTGAAACCCGGAGAGAAATGATAAGTATATGGTGCTGTTCCCCCGGTCATCACCAGATTTTTTATTGCACCATTTTTCTTGCCTGGATCTGCCTTTTTAATTGTAAATGTTGCCTTTAGCTCTTCAGGTTGAGTCAATTCAAAATTATAAATGCGATCTGTATTTTTACCAGAACTGATTTTAACAGAATAGATTCCTGCAGGAACATTGCTGATTTTGTTTGATGTTGAACCGGTGTTCCACTGAAATCCAAATGGATCAGCTCCCACTACATCAAGTATCTCAATGGATCCATTTCCTCCATGACATTTTATGGAATCAATTTTAAGTTTGGTGACACTTGGTATGCTGCAATCAAAAGTAATGGTCTTGCATATCATATCCTGATCACAATCTCCTTCAGCAATCAGACATATTTGTTGTGGATTCACATTACAATCCAAGATCACATTCGTATCCGATGCAAACAGTGTATCTTTTCCAATGATCCATTTTGCAATTCTTGCATTTTTGGATTCGGATTTTAAATGAATGAACTCGTAATCCTTGGTAAATGTAAATGCAGCCTGTGGCCCACTATTACTAATCTTACTTATAGTGTCTCTCCGACCTGCTGATAAATTGTAAAACGAACCACTTGCATTGGATTCCAATTTTACTGCGCGAACCATATACTCATAGGTAAAGCCATTGGTTACACACATATCTCTATAAGAGGTATCCTTTACATTTTTTGCAATCACATCGAAGATTGTATTTCCTACAATTTTGCGATACACGTAATAGCCATTTGTTGCATCTGCTGATTTTCCCCATCTCAATTCAACATGGGGTCCAGCTTCTGTCAACATCAATGAAGGCACCGGTGGAAAAGGAAACATTGTCAAACTCGGATCTCCCATTAAAGCCATATGCACTCCTCTTGGTGAATTTCCTGCACTGTATAAAGTGGAGGTGTTGTTCATGCTTAGTCTGGTATCGTATCCGATATGATCTCCCATAGCCATATGATGCATCACCCAATGTGGACGACCTGACCAGGCATTTGTCAATACCGTACCACTTGCTAAAGTTGATCTCAAGAAATTGTTAGGACTATCCCAATCACCAAAATAACTTCCGAATAAAAATGTAAATACGGTTTGTAAACTATCGACAGCCATGTTTTGAGTAGTAGAAATACCTCCAGCACCTGTATAATTTCCCGGACCTGAACCATACGAACACAGATATGATTTTTTAAGTAAGCTGTCTCTGTAATTTCCGTACTCTACATTAGCAGGATTAAAAAGTACCGAGAAGTTTTTTATACCAGTTTGACCAAAGGCTTCTCCAGGAAAATTGAAATTGTCTAATACAATTCCTCTTCGCTCTGCTTTAATTTGTCCCGTTCTCCATTTGTGATTTTTATTTAAATAATCTCTGGTTAATTCAATTTCATTTTTTGCAAAAGCTGGTAGATTGAAAAAATCTACACGACCAACTTCCACATCTGCATCTGATGGTAAGGTACTTTGATCAAATTTTCCATCTCCAGGTATGTTTTTGTTTTCTGCTCTTCCGGCACCTGCATTATCTACATTGACATCAGTCCAGGCCCCATCCAAATCTGCATAATATGTATCAGAAGGCCAGGCTCCAACATGATCAGGACTGTGACTATCTGGAGCAAAATTTCCAGAATATGGTACTTTGACATGTCCAAGAATGAACACAGTCTTTAAATCTGGATTTATCATTTTGATATCGGATATTTTCGTGCGGATATCTTTCACTGTATGTTTTGCTAATGGGACATAAGTGATCACATTCCAGGCTTCATTTGCAAGATCCGATTTCCAGGTATTGATCTCAGTTTTCAACCTGGCGTTGATTGTACTGTCCACTACTAATAAAATACTTCCTTTCCATTCTGTTGCAGGTAGTTTCATTGCTGCATAAACATAACCAAATCCATTACTCACCGGGCTTGTTTTTGATACACGGTATTCATAGGCCGTTCCGACCACTACATTATTATCTATATACCTCGTAGAATCTTTAGAGACGTTTGCAATAAAACTTCCCCATGATGTCGCATTTTTCGTTTTTTTGAAGATATAATAATTAACTGCATCCGGATCTTTCAACCAATTCAAAATTAAACGGGCCGGTAATTCTGAAGTATCTACCCAAATCTGAACCGAAGCTTTGATGCTGAAGTTCTGTGCTTGCAGACCTAGTATAAAAAAGAAAGACAATGCATAGAGTAATATTGAGCGCATAATTTTGAATTTGGCAGGAAAGTTAGGTAGAAATTAGCAGATCTTCTTTAAAATAATGATATGATTCTTCAATTTTAAAAACCATCGACAATTAACATTATTTATTTAGGACAATATCAAAGAATTATAATACAATACGAATTCAATTATATATAGGCAAATCTCCATTGCCTTTCTAATTCGTAATTTTTAATTTCTGCTTAAAGGCGGCTGGCAGGCGTAATTAGTAATTGATTTATATTCCTCCCATCACATACATCTGATCCATACTTGGTGATGCTTGTCCTCCGTGGGGCTCGAGAGTGATTGCAAAGGCCTGTGCCTGTGGAACAAATTTTATTTCCTTGAATGCGCTCTTGTTGTTTACCAGATCAAATACACCGAGATCAACCGGCTTACCACTTACTATGGCCCAGAGTTGATATTGTTTATCAGTAGGAACAGGTGGTAGATCCATCACATCTAAAAATGTTTTTTGCGCAATCGTATCGTAATAAATTGCTGCAAATGACTGAGGTGACTTAGGAGTTCCTTTTAATAAAATGCGATGTTGGTCTTTATTTCGCAAGTCATTCAGTTGCTCATTACAATCAATTAGTGCAATACTATCTTGTATAGCTTTCAATTCAAGTCTTTGATAATCCAATTTTTGATCAGCTAATTCTAGTTTCTGATCTTGATTCATTTTCCAAAAATAAAGAGTGCTTACAATTAAAAGCGGAATGGACAAATACAATAGGTAATTTAAAAATGAAGTTCCTGAATTTTTTGTCTGATCGAGATTGCTTTTTTCTTTTTCTATACTTCTAAAAACTCTGTCCTTCAAATAAGCCGGCATTGGTTTTGCATATTGCTGCGCAAATAGCTCCAAACTATTTTCAATTGCAGAAAGTTCTTTTTGCAATTCAGGATATTGTTTCAATACTTCTGCGATCTCAACATTTTGATTTGGAGTAGTAAAACCCAATGCATATTGCTCCAGGATTCCGGAGTTGATATATTCTTGTATGTTGATTATTTTTTTCATTTCAAAAACAACATAAACAATAAGATGATTACTGCAAGTATGTTTCGCAACATTTTAATTGCGGTATTAATTCTTGTCTTTACTGTTCCCAATGGCATTTTCAATTCATCAGCAACTTCTTGTTGAGTATATCCTTTCAAATAAATCAGATCAATGAGCTCCTGGTATTTTGGATCCAGTTGCTTTAGCTTATTCATTAAGCCTACATCGCTGATATTTGATTCCACACTGTGTGACATATTATCATATACGCCTGATTCGAGGGATTGGATTTTTCGGTTTGATTCTCTTCGCATAAGATCGATAGCAGAATTTTTTACAATGGTAAACATCCAGGTAAATAACGAAGCCTTTTCCGGATTGAATTCGCTTATGTTTTTCCAGATCTTAATAAATCCTTCCTGTAGTGCGTCTTCAGCAAGATTGGTATCTTTTACAATACGATTGACAACTCCATACATACTATCCCCATAGCGTTCCATTAAAAATTTTAGAGCCAGATCTTTATCCTTTGATCTTAACTCTAAAAACTGAGGTAATATAGTATCCTGGCTTGCCATCTCCAATATCAGGGCGAAGGTAGTTGATATAGGGAAAATTAAAAATTTCTCTTCTGATACAATTATACTTTATTAGAAAACATTTTTTTGTTGGTTAAAAAACGGGGGGGGAATTGTGGCTCCATAGTGTGCTTCTTTAAATTGCGCCCTTTCAGGGCTAATAAATTTCGACTTATTTTGATCGGGCGTTGCCCGATCCTATATTATTTTGCCCTTTCAGGGCTTACCTATATTTTCATAGACAATAAATTTTATTTTCAATTTCAAGATATTTCATAGGTATTATTTGTCCTAAAAGGGCTTTATAATATAGCATACGCTATTCCTATTCATTAGCTTAACAAAATTCAAATGCCCTGAAAGGGCTTAATGATATAGCGATGGATAACACCCATCGCTTATCAATCACCATATTCATAACCCTGAAGGGGTTACACTCATGATTCATTACTAATCATTGATAAATTTATTTCCATCCCTACAAATCCAAATCAAAACTTCGAAACGTATAACTAAAAAACTTAAACGTATGAAGTTAAAACTACTGTTCCTAAGCCTTTGCAGTTTTGTGACTGTGGCCCTTATGGCATCCAGTCACCGCGAAGCACCACTTATTGCGAATGATCCGTTGGCAGACAACGTCGATCTTTACGCATACCGCAGTCCGGACAATCCGGATATGATCACTATCATCGCGACTTATGTACCTCTGCAGTTTCCTCATGGAGGCCCAAACTATTACAGTTTTGGAGAAAACATCAGGTACGAAATTCACGTCGATAATGATGCATCGAAACCGGGTGATGAAATTACCTATCGCTTTACATTCAGACAGGTAAATGAAGACCCCACTACTTTTTTCAACATCAGGTTGGGAAAACAAAATCTGAAAACCAGCTATACACTGGAAAGAAGCATTGATGGCGGACTCACTTTTACAACCATTGTGGCAAATGGAGTTGTACCTCCAACTAACATTGGCGCACGTTCTATCAATTCTCCAGTTGGTTTAGGTTCTACTTATGCAACATTAATGCAAAATGCAGTTACCAATGTCACCACTGGAGAACGGGTATTTTGCGGACCAACTGATGATCCATTCTTTGTTGATCTTGGTGGAGTATTTGATCTAGGAGATCTGCCACGTCAAATTGGAAAACCAAGAGATGGATTGTCTTGTCTGAATGTAAGTGCTATTTGTATTCAGGTTCCGATTTCAACCTTATTGAAATCCGGTGCTCCAACGACTCCAAGAAATATTTTGGATGGTGATTATGTCATCGGAGTTTGGGCATCTGCCAGCCGACAAAAAATCCGTACACTTTCTCCAGGTGCTGAATCACATTCGGGAGAATGGATACAGGTTTCCCGTTTAGGTATGCCTTTGACTAATGAAGTTGTTATTCCAATTGGTTACAAAGATTATTGGAATGGATTGACACCTTATGAAGAAATTACTGACACCTTATTGGATAATTTCTTTTACAATCCTGAATTGGCTTTGTATATGGATAATGCATTGTTTGGCGCAGCAGTACCTGCTATGTCAAAACTACGCATTCAAAGAAATTCATTACAGAGTTTTGATTTTGGATATGGACAAGATGGCTTGTATGGATTAAAAGGAAATCCAGCATTGAATGGAACTGCTTTGGATGATGCGATTTTCGGAACACTGTTATTACCTGGAAAAGGAAAAGCACGTTCAGTAGATTTATGGCCGGCATTTCATACTGGTGTACCTAATTTTCCACCATATCAATTGGCGACTGGTAAAAATGGAAATCCATTAGCGCCGGGTAAACCGTTTATAAATAATTTTTTACCTAATGGCGGAGACATGCTTCGTTTGAATATGGCCGTTCCGGTTACTCTTCGTAATGATCCTGGTTTTAGTACACTTGGATTAGTACAGGCTTGCGTACTTGGATTGACAGATCCTCAATATGCAAATACCAATATAGAATTTATACCTAATATGGATGGATTTCCAAATGGTAGAAGATTGGAAGATGATGTAACGAGAATTGAACTTCAGGCAGTTTCCGGTGCAGTCCTTGCTGCAATTGGACTTTGGTATGATGACTATACTGCAGGTTCACCAAATCCAGTTACAACTAATTTATTGAATGTACTTACTTATACAACCGGAGTTGAAAAGAATGATGCAACATTCAATGTAGATTTTCCAAATCTTGCTACTCCCTGGTCAGGTGATGGCGAATGCGGTGGAAAAATTATTACCGGAATTCAAAATCCAAACGGTGGTGTAATCGGATTGGAAAGACCTAAAGTTTCCGTTGTCAATTACCCAAATCCTGTTGCTGATGTGACTACCATAAAAATAAATTCGCAATTTGATGGTAAAGTAAAAATTGATTTGCGCAATGAAGAAGGTAAAACGATTCAGACCTTGAGTGATCAAAGTTTTGATAAAGGATTACATGAATTCAATGTCGATCTTACAAAAATTCCAACTGGAATTTATTTTGCAACCATTACCAGTATTAATGGTGGAATTCTCGGATTCACTAAAATCATTAAAAGCTAGTTCTTATTGTAACTACAGGTTCTTGCCCGGACCCCCGAGGTTATCGTAAACCTCGGGGGTCTGGGTGAGGACTTTGTTTTAAAATTTATTTTCAATAAAATTATTTAAAATTTAAATATGAAAAATTTATACCTCTTACTCATAGCATTTCTGTTTTTAGTTGCTTGCAGGAATAATGTTGAAAATGCAACTAATGCTGTTGAAATTCCTGAATTACTCGATCGTTCAGAAAAACTTCAATACTTTAATGAATGGTCAGAAACTAGAAATCGATATGCAGATCTAAAACACAAATTGAATAAAGATCCACAATCTATAGATGCGCTCATTCAAATTGCTAATGTCTTTATCGCAGAAGCCAGAATTACCGGTGAACATGGACATTACTATAATGCGGCTTTAACTACAATAACACGTGCACTAAACCAACAAAAAATAAGTAAGGATCAAATATTTCTTGCTTTGAGTGCAAAAGCAAGTGTTGAATTGTCTTTGCATTCATTTAAAACTGGTCTCGAAACAGCTACACAAGCCATGCAACTCAATCCATACAATGCTCAAATCTATGGTGTATTGGTTGATGCATATGTCGAACTTGGCGAATATGCGAAAGCAGTGGAGACTGCTGATAAAATGGTTTCCTTACGTCCGGATTTACGATCTTATTCACGAGTATCCTATTTAAGAGAAATTTATGGAATGCCTGGTGAAGCAATTGCTGCAATGAAAATGGCAGTCGAAGCTGGAAGTCCTGGCAGTGAAGAAAAATCATGGGCTGCATTGCAACTTGCAGAGCTCTGTTTAAGATATGATATGGTGAAAGAAGCAGAATCCATTTTAAATCAGTTATTAACAGAGCGTCCAGATTATCCTTTTGCAAAAGCTGCTCTTGCTGATGTATATATTGCACAATCAAAAAATGCAGAAGCAGAAAAAGAATTGAAAGAAGCTTGTGCCATCATTCCTGAAGTTGGATTTTATGTACAACTTGCTGAATTGTATAAAAACACAGGTCGTGAAAATGAAATGAAAACTACGATGAAGGAAGTACTCAACATGCTTGAGGATGATATGAAACATGGTCATAACATGAGTCTTGAATATGCACAAATTTATCTGGATTTTTTCAATGATGCAGATGGTGCATTAAAATACCTCCAACAAGATCGCGAAATGAGACCAGAAAATATTGACATCAACCGCATGCTTGCAAAAATCTATATCATTAAAAAAGATAAAGCAAATGCAGAAGCCTTTCTTTTAAAAGCAGCAAAGACAAATTCAAAGCATCCGGAATTGAAGGAGCTGGAAAAAGAGATTCAGCAAATATGATTGAAAAAGGAAATGACCGCCGACGGCCTACAACTGACGACCGAAAGTTTTTAGTTACCGATAGATTTCCATAATTGACATTCGACTGCGAAGCAGTCAAACAGGAATAGCCCCGGATGAAATCCGGGGTAAATGAAATAATTAATTTCAACCCTTACAGGGTTGAATAAATGTTTAATCATTTGTACTATCTTACTTTATTCACATAATGACATGATAAATTTAACTCAATGAAAAAACGAATTATACATTTTCTATTTTTAAACATCCTGTTTCTTCAATCTCCCCTTGCTCAATATTCCGGTAAGGTATTGGATGAAAATCAAAGACCCATCCAGGATATCATGATCTTAAATTTAAGGACCAACGATCATTCACATACCGATGCAAATGGTTTATTCATGGATAAAACTTCATTACCGGGAGATACAATTCAATTTTCTTATCTTGGATTTAAAACACAACAACAAATACTCACTGATAAGTTGAATATGGTAAATGTGATAATCATTTTGGAAGAATCCATTTTGATACTTGCTCAGGTAGACATATCCGAACCACTCCAACGGAATCTTCAGCAAATTGACCTGCGCATGAATTCTGTGCAAAATAGCCAGGAGCTGATGAGAAAGGTGTCTGGCTTATATATTGCGCAACATGCTGGAGGTGGTAAAGCAGAACAAATGTTTCTTCGGGGATTTGACATCGATCATGGAACGGACATTGCAATTTCAGTTGATCATGTGCTACCTGTGAACATGGTTTCACATGCGCATGGGCAGGGATACGCAGACCTGCATTTCATCATTCCTGAAACCGTAAAGTATATTGATTTCGAAAAAGGATCCTACAATGCCGCAAAAGGAAATTTTGCAACAGCCGGATATGTTGATTTGATTTTACAAGATAAAATTCAAAACAATTCACTGATTTTTGAAACTGGAAAATTTCAAAGCAACAGAGTGGCCGGTTTAATCAAATTGACAGACAATCAAGCAAGCAATTCATACTTTGCCGGAGAATATGTTAGCACAGATGGATACTTTGAGCATCCACAAGATTTTAGCAAGACTAATTTATTATTAAAATACAATTACAATTTTAATTCCCATTCCGGACTCAAATTTACCGGTTCTTATTTTACAAGTAAATGGAATTCCTCCGGTCAAATACCGCATCGGGCTGTTGATGCCAATGTAATTAGCAGATTCGGTGCAATTGATCCAAATGAAGGCGGAGAAACGGGTAGAAGTAATTTTATGTTTCAGTATTATCTTTCTAAAAAAGCCAACCAGATTTTCAAAGTCAAAGGATTTTATTCACACTATGATTTTGAATTATATTCCAACTTTACTTTTTTTCTAGATGATCTCATGAATGGGGACCAAATCCGTCAAAAAGAAAACAGAAACATTTTTGGTTTGGAATCTAGTTTAAGTAATCGCATTGGTGATCTCGAATGGAATTTTGCAGTTGGTACTCGAATCGACAAAACCAATGATACGGAATTATCTCATACTAAAGATCGTAGAATATTATTGGAACGAAAATCATATGGTGATATAAGCGAACAGAATATCTATAGTTACATAAAATTAAACTGGACAAAAAGTAAATGGGAGATTCAATTCCAAAGCAGAGCCGATTTCTTTCATACAAATTACATTGATAAATTAACATCGGTCCATAAAACCTCTGACCACTCTGAATTTAAAGTATCACCAAAGTTAAATGTGTTCTACAACCTAAATGATAATATACAACTCTATGCGAAATCCGGTTTGGGTTTCCATTCCAATGATTCCCGATTATTGCACTATGAATCAGATGTTGATTTATTGACAAGGAGCATCAATGCTGATCTTGGTTTACAAATAAAACTTGGGAACACGGCGCTGGTGCATGCAGGTGCTTGGTATATTGATCTGGAAGACGAATTGGTGTATGTCGGTGATGAAGCAATTGTGGAATCAAGTGGCCATACAGAGCGCAAAGGACTTGAAGCTGGTTTAAGATGGCAACCATATTCGTGGATTAGTTTGGATGCTGAAGGATCTTATACAATTGCAAAAAGGGTAGATGATTCTGAAAATGCATATCACATTCCGCTTGCTTCGAAATGGTGTACATCGGGTGGGATTACTCTTCAAAATATCAAGAACTTCTCCATTGCATTGCGCTATCGATATCTCGGAGACAGACCGGCCAATGAAGATAACAGCATAATAGCGAGAGGATATAATCTAATTGACGGAAACATCAACTACAAGTACAATAATTTCCATTTTAGCTTGATTGCTGATAACATTTTCAATAGTGAATGGAATGAAGCGCAATTTGCTACCTTGTCCAGATTAAAAAATGAATCCGCACCTGTAGAAGAAATTCATTTTACGCCTGGTACTCCTTTTAATTTTAGGTTTAAAATGCAAATACAATTTTAAGCACTAACGTAAAGATGTGTTCGGTGTTCGGTGTTCGGTGTTCGGTGTTCGGTGTTCGGGTAAAATAATTTAAATTATTTGATTTGATTATGATTTATAATCATTAAAATTAATTTACTTTGTTTTACTATAAATAAATAAACTGACAACTGATTACTGACGACTGAATTTCATTCCCAAATATTCATCCTCTCCAGATTGATCTTATCCGGATAAAACAATTGTGTGGTCTTTGCAAAATTCTCTGAGTAGTCAGATACATAAAAATGATCTTCGTGTTCTTTGTGATCATTCAGTAGATTTCTTTTTTGAAGTTCAGCTTTTAGTGCAAAAGCGGTCACATCAGTAGAATCTAAAATGGGAATACCGGATTTATAATATTCATCAATCTCTTGCCTGATTAATGGATAATGTGTACAAGCCAATAACAAGACTTCTATATTTTTTAATGCAGGATCTGAAAGATAGGTATCGATAACTGACTGACTAATCTTGTTATGCACAAATCCTTCTTCAATCATTGGAGCCAATAGTGGCGTCGCCAAAGAATGCAAGGAAATCTTTTCATTTTGTTTTTTGAATTGTTTGTCATACACTTTCGATTGCACAGTGGCATGAGTTGCAATCAATCCAACATTGGTGTATGAAAATGTACAACACGATTCCACCAATGGATCAACGACATTGACAAAAACTGCTTTGTCTTTAAAGAATTCGAGCAATACTTCATAAGCAGCAGTTGATGCAGAATTGCAAGCAACAACTATTGCTTTACATTTATTCTCCAACAAAAATCTGCAAATACGAAGTGAATAATATCGGATTGCATCATGAGATTTTTCACCATAAGGTAGGTGAGCAGTATCTCCAAAATAGATAATGGTTTCTTGCGGTAGCAGACGATGTACGGCAGAAGCAACTGTTAGTCCTCCAATGCCGGAATCAAAAATTCCAATGGCTTGCTTCGATTCGGGATTAAATTCCAAGTTTGGCTTTCACCGTTGCGGTCACATCCAATGAATCCTGTGCATAAAGCAACATGCCTGCGCTTGAATCAAAAATATAAGTGTATTGTCCTTCTTGTGCCACTTGTTTTATAGCAGCGTTCACTTTATCGATGAGTGGTTGAAGCATTTCCTGTCTTTTGCTGCCCAATTGTTTTTGAACATCTTGTTCGTATTTTCCCAATTCGCCTTCTTGTTCTTTCAATTTACGTCCTTCCTCTTCAAGGGCTTTTGGACTTATTTCTCCGGATTGTTCCCTACGTTGTAGATCCTTGTATTTTCCTTCCAATTCCTGGACCATTTGTTGTCCTTTCTTTTCCAATTGGGTTTGTAGCGCTTGAAGGGTGGCATCCGCCTGTTTTACTTCTGGTAATTCTGCCAATAAAGCCTGTGAATTCAGGTATCCGAATTTTTGCGATATGGCTTCCGTTGAACAAACTCCTAAAATGAATACAAGTATTGATGTTAAAATGGTGATTTTCATCTGTTTATAATTTTGGATTGCAAAGATAATGGGATTATTAAGATGGAGATTACTTGGTTTTTAGTTTTTTAAGAATCGTTTCTGTTTTATCCAGGTCTTTACTGTAATAGATTATTCCTGCGGAACCACTGGTATCAAAAATGGCTTCAAGTCCATTGGTACTGGCATATTCCTGAATGGCTGCAAAAACTTTGTCTTGAATTGGACGAACCAAATCCTGTCGTCTCCTGAACAATTCTCCTTCTTCACCAAACTTATCTTTCTGTAATTTCCGGACATCCTTTTCTTTATTGGTAATATCTTCTTCCTTTTGCTTTCTTTGTTCCTCAGTCAACAATACCTGTTCTGCCTGATACTTGTTGTACATGGCTTTGATCTTATCATACTCTATTGCGATCTCCTGTTTCCAGCTTGCTGCAACTCGATCCAATTCTTCCTGTGCTTTTTTATAATCATCCAGGTTATCCAGAATTTTATTTACATCAACAAGTGCAAATCGTTGTGCATAGCTACTTACAGATATGCTTAGTATCAGAATGACGAATACAAAAAATTTGGTTTTCATTTTATCTGTTTTATTTAGAAATAAAAATTTCAAACGGCAAGTGATTTAAAAAAGTGTACAAAATTACTGCTTTTGTTTAGATTCTTTACCGCTTAATTCATGGCTAAACTTCATTCCGTCCTATCTTGTTTCTGTTGGAATTCATTTAACCTGAATTTAACGGCTTTCCTATTGAATTTAACACAATAGACAGGTTAGACTTAGCTGGCTACTTAAAGATTAAACAGTGGAAATGGATGCGTTTATATATTTTAATAAAATGTAAGGTGCCTAATGATTTCATTATCTAGATACCTTAAGCTACCCGGCAATTATTGTATTCTATTCTGCTTATTGCATAAATCATTATTTTGTATCTTTGTAAGTATTCAATTTTATCAATTAGTTAAACCCCTTTTATGAAAACTATACTTACCATTTGCATCGGGATATTTCTTCCCCATTTTCTTTTTTGTCAAAATCAAATAACACTTCAGAATTCGCTCAATCCATTGTCAATTCCATATCTATTTGCAGAAAAGAAAAATACAACAAATCCAAAATTTATATCATTGAGTAATTATTACGCCAATTTTAATAATTATATCAACAAATCTAATTCTGTTTTGCCCATAAAACAAAAGTTGGATAGTATTATTAATGTTCCAGCAGATACTACAATTGCATCCAGCAAAATTTCTTATACTTACAACATGGATGGGCAGATTACTTCAAAAACTGAATATCAATGGAATGTTCTAGCTCAAAAATGGTTTAATATTTCTAAAACAGAATGGAACTATGATGCAAAAAGAAACAATATTAATTACATTGTGTATTATGGAGATAATGATGATATCAATTGGTATACTGAATTAAAATATGAAAATACGTTCGATGCAAATAATAAACTTTTAAAAACAGAAGGATTTGGTTGGGATGATACCAATAGTCAATGGGTGATTGGAATAAAATTCGAAAATATATATGATAATGAAGATTTGACTTCTCTGATCTATTCTGAGTGGGATGGTCCAAATAGCCAATGGATTCCGGTTTCAAAGTTTGAATATGAATATACCAGTGGATTCCTTACAATGACAATTCAATATGAATGGCAGGGTAACTGGGTTAACTTAAATAAAGGAGTGTTTGTTAATTATCTGTCTGGCAAGGTATTTACGTATACCTTTTATATCTGGGATGGTTTTAGCATTTGGACAGAATCCTTCAAATCTGAAACTCAAATTAATAGTGACCAAAAAGTAACTTTTTACTATGAATATCTATGGGATCTGATAGGTGTCATTTTTGTAAATTCCAAAAAAACAGAATACAAATACGATAGTGAAGGAAATGTTTTTCAGGCAGTCTTTTCTAAATGGGTTAAACAATTACAAGGCTTTATACTTGAAGCCAAAGAAGACTGTCTTTATAATAATCAATATACTTATGCTGATTTATTATTGAATTCAAATTTGAAATTTTCCCAAACGACAATCGATATTCCCGATAATGAAGTTTATTTTAATCATATGCTCAACAAATACACCTATTCCTTGCACAATGGAACTATCTATATTAAAGATAATTCTAAAACTTTCTATTATTCTCCAATTGTCGTAACACAAACACACAATCAAACAAAATCAACTCTTCGCATTACTCCAAATCCTGCTGATTCCTATTTTTCAATTGATATGGTTAATACAACATCTGTAATGGATTTTACTTTACTAGATTTAAATGGAAAATTAAAAATTTCTAAAAAGATTAATTCCAATGAAAAGATATCTACAGAATCCTTATCTAAAGGAATGTATTTGTATAAAATTATTTCCAACAATAATAAGCTGAGCTCAGGAAAACTTATCGTGAATTGATATAGAAAAACCGGTATTGAAATTTTAAATCCTTAAATTCATTAAAATGAAATCTTATTTAAAATTCTTACTTCTTGTACTAATTCCTAATCTTACTATTGCTCAGGAATTTAAGACGGTCCACTTTTTACAATATAAATTAAACAATCGAACGACTTATTTAGACCGTGAAAGTAATCCAATAAAGAACCGGTTAGAATCATTAACTCATTTATCGACGATTACTAGATTCACAAATCAACAACCTATTGAAAATTCTATTCTGAAACAAAAACTCGATAGTACCTTTAGTTCTTATGTCAATTTTCCAGACTTAAAAGACAAGCAATATTTTAGATACAATCAAGCTGGACAACAACTTTCAACTATTAGAACATCCTGGGACGAAGCTGCCCAGACTTATTATAATCAATTAAAAAATGAATTGGATTATGATGCTAAAGGAAACTTAATTGAAAGCATTGTTTATACAGGTGACGCATTAATCTGGGAAAATTCCAATAAAACAGAACTCAGCTACAATGCAAACAATCAATTCATTTCTGCTCTTTCATACAATTGGAATTCGAGTAATAAAATGTGGGAGTTAATTTCAAAAGCTGAAATATCATACGACTTAAATGGCCATGCAACATTAGGCCAGTTCTATGATTGGAATTCTACTTCAAATCAATGGTTGCTAGCCAGCAAAACGGAAGCTGAATTTGATTCAAAAGGAAATCTACTTAGTCAAGTATTTTTTAGTTGGGATAAACAATGGTTGTTTCTGGCCAGGGAAGAGTTTACTTATAATTCATTCAATCAAGAGTTGAGTTTTGTTTCTTTATATTGGGATGATGTTTCAGCAGACTGGATAAATGATCATAAATGGACTTCTGAATACAACGTAAATCAGCAGTTGCTTAATTCTTATCAATTCTCTTGGGATGATGCTACTGGTCAATGGTTACCTGTTGATAAAACGGAGTATTTTTACGATGTGAATGGAAATATGACAAGTTTCATAAATTATAATCGGGATCAACAAAACCAGCAATGGATTCCTTTTTTCAAAGGTGACTGCACTTACAACAACCAATATTCATTCAATGATTTGCTAATTCCAGCTAATACCGGAGTGGACAATGATATTTATTTTAATCACATGCTTACTAAAGTGGGATATTTCGAATACAACGCGGGAAACTGGCATAATTCCGATAATGTGCTTTACTATTATTCAGGAATAAATATTACAAAAACAAATAACCATTTAGATTCAGATATAAAAGTTGTACCTAATCCGGCCAATAATTACTTTTCAATTGTTGCAAATGAAGTAACCAGTGTATTGGATTTCAACTTGTTTGATTTGAATGGAAAACAAATTATTTTTAAAAAAATATTTTCTAAAGAATCTATTTCCACAATTAATCTTGCAAAAGGAATTTACTGTTTTAGAATTATTTCGGATTCTAAATCTGTTCAATCAGGAAAACTTGTAATAAACTAGTTTTATTCAAATTTTACATTCTTAAATCAGCGGTCTTTATCTTTAGGCCATGAAAGGGAATTATCTCATAGGAAATGAAAGCATCGATCAAGTTAGGATCCGGGATATTATTAAAAATAATCTTTCGATTGAGCTTGATCCCTCACAAAGAGAGCTGATTCAAAATTCGCGAGTTCAATTACTCCATATTTTAAAAAATAGCGACCGCCCTGTATATGGAATCAATACGGGCTTTGGTGCATTGTGCAATACAGTTATCGAAGATGATCAACTCAATACCCTTCAATCCAATCTTGTACGCTCACATGCATGTGGCTTTGGTGATTTGGTTGCTCCTGAAATCTGCCGTCTGGTTTTACTTTTAAAGATTCTAGGTCTGACCAAAGGCTATTCCGCAGTTAGTATGGAACTGATCGAATTTCTAATTCAATTGTACAATGCAAAAATGTATCCTGTCATTCCTCAGATGGGTTCTTTGGGTGCATCAGGTGATCTGGCTCCATTGGCACATTTGTCCTTGGCTTGCTTAGAAGAGGGAAGCATATATTTTAATAATGAAATTCATGAAACAAAGAATATTTTAAAACTGCAAAATATTCAGGCTCATTCATTAAAAGCAAAAGAAGGATTGGCATTATTAAATGGTACTCAATATTCATTAGCTCTTTTACTCAATGCATTCTGGACAGCTTCGGATTGCTACATTAATGCCAACATGATTGCAGCATTATCAATGGAAGCCTTCAATTGCAATATTTCTTTTCTACATCCAAAAATTCACGAGATCCGAAATCAAACAGGACAGATACTAGCTGCTCAAGATTTGAGAACATGGTTTGATGGCAGTGATACAGATAATCGTGAAAACAAATCCGTACAGGATCCGTATTCATTTCGTTGCGCTCCGCAAGTACATGGTGCAAGTCTGGATGTCATACATCATTGTGAAAAAATAATCAACAACGAAATCAATTCGGTGACAGATAATCCACTATTGATTTCTAAAGACGAAATTATTTCCGGAGGAAATTTTCATGCACAACCATTGGCACTGGCTTCTGATTTTCTTTGTCTTGCTTTATCCGAACTTGCAAATATTTCCGAACGAAGATTGTATCAGTTGATTTGTGGCAATCGCGGATTGCCTGATTTTTTAACTTCCGAACCAGGTTTGAATTCAGGTTACATGATCGTACAATATGCTGCTGCGGCTGCAGTAAGTATGAATAAACAATTTTGCACACCATCCTCTGTAGATTCAATCATTAGTTCTAAAGGCCAGGAAGATCATGTAAGTATGGCCGCGAATGCAGGCATCAAATGCAATAAAGTAGCTGATCAAACGGAGATGGTATTGGCAATGGAATGGATGACATCATCTCGCGCTTGGCATTTCAGAAAAGATTGGACACTACATGCAAAACTTTTAAAAATCTGGAAAGAATATACATCACTTATTCCATTTAAAAAAGATGATCATATTCCTTCACAGGATTATTCAAATACAATTTCATTTTTAAGAAACATTCCGCAAACTTGAATTTCAAATACTGCTTTCTGTTTTTCTTCTTTTCTGCTTTTCTAAATGCTCAGGATAATGCCTGGTCGTTTCAATTTGCAATTTCTCCAGGTAAATTGATAAAACATTCGGACAAGATGGAATTTAAGCCAAGCAGCATTACCCAATTTTTAGAACTCAATTTAACATATCACACTCAAGGAAAAAGGATTTGGGAAAAACAGTACAATCTTCCCAGAATGGGCTTGGGATTGAGGTACCTTGATCTAGCGCAGCCGTCAGAAATACTTGGCAACGGTTATACTTTTTTTCCATTCATTGATTTTGGTTTATTCCAAAAGCAAACCTCTTCATTGCGCTTCATGATCGCATGTGGGTTTGCCTATTTGGATAAAATCTATCACATAAAATACAACCCTCATCAAACTGCAATCGGATCACATTGGAATAATCTCACCAGTTTTCAATTCAGATATGAGCATCAATTTTATAAGTCTAATTTTCTGTTTGCTGGCATTTCCTTATCTCATATCAGTAATGGTGCATATCAGGCTCCAAATCTTGGCTTGAATTTCGTCTCTGCAACATTCGGCTATTCCTATCACTTTAAGCAATCCAGGTCATCAGCCAACTTACTTGCGCAATCAGAAATCCTATCAGTGATCCCCACTATGTATTCAAAATATTCATGGGGTGTAGAATATGGTATGACATTGAAAGAAGGAAATACACCTGGTGGACCAAAATTTCTTATCCAATGGTACATGCTTGATTTTGGTTACCAATACAATGATTACAAATCCTGGAGACTGGGCCTCGAAATTGAAAACAATAATCTGGACTCTTATTTTGCCAGTTATTCTGAAACCAGCATAAATAAAAAAGCTGCGAGTGCTGATGGATTGAGAATTAACAGTTACCTGGCTCACCAATGGTTATTCGGAAACATCGGTTTGACTTTCAGGACCGGTTATGAATTTAAGAGAAACAATAATTTAGATGGATATCCAATTGCAACAAAGTTGGATCTTTGCTACGTTATGCCTTTTCAGTTAATATCACATGTCAGACCATATTTGGGTTTTAGCTTGAAAGCACATTTGGATACTGCCGAATATATTGGCTTAATGGCAGGGCTTCGGTTTAACAAAAAGAAAACTACTTAATCAACATTCAATTCATTCACGTACTAAAAATTGATATATGAAAACCCGGATGTACTTTCTCATTTCTTTGATCTGTCTTTGTTCCTGTAAATCACTCAAAGACGGTTGGGATAATTTAAATCTTTTCCCGGTAAGCCAGGATGTAGAATTGGGTAAACAAGTGTATGATGAAATTTCTGCTAATCAAAGTCAATTTCCAAAAGTGAGTGAACAGGGAAATGAAGAATTGTATCAGTATGTGCGAAGCATTGTAACTAAAATTTTGAATAAAGGTCCTGTTGAATATTCTAAAGACTTTGCCTGGCAAGTCACTTTAATCAATGACATCAAAACACAAAATGCATTTGCAACTCCAGGTGGTTATATATTTGTCTATACTGGTTTGTTAAAATTTCTGGATTCAGAAGACCAACTTGCAGGAGTGCTTGGACATGAAATAGCTCACGCAGCAAAAAGACATAGCACCAAACAACTTACAAAAATGGTAGGCCTTCAGGTATTGGCAGATGCAGCTTTAGGAAATAAAGAAACCGTGAAACAAGTTGCCACTGCTTTGATCGGTTTGACATTTAGTCGTGCACATGAAACACAAGCGGATTCGATGTCGGTAATTTATTTATGTCCCACAGAATACAATGCCGCAGGCGCATCAGGTTTCTTCAAAAAAATAAAAGATCAACCTACACAACCTGAATGGTTAAGCACACACCCAAATCCAAGTAACCGGATTCAAAACATAGATAACAAAGAAAAATCAATGGCATGCACCGGAAACGAAACGTATAATGACCGCTATGCAAAAATGAAATTACTGTTGAATAAAATTCCAGCTCCCGCTGGAAAACCTGCAGATAAAACTTTACCTAATACAAATACCAATAAAACCAAAACAGTAGAGCCCAAAAAAGATAAAATGGGAAAACCAATTCCTACTAATACTCCAACAGATAGTACCGGACAACATAAGAAAATTGAGAAACCGAAGTAGGAATTAAATGAAAGAATTAAAGAATGATTTCTTTAATTTAAAGATTCTTTCATTCCTTCATTTGATTTTACTTCCCATCCAAAATCACCGGTGTACTCTTATCCATCACGATGATTTTTGCATTTGGTGAATTGACTAATCCCTGATA
>JAYVIT010000340.1:0-2588 GCA_043769965.1 Saprospiraceae bacterium | reverse complement strand
AAACCAGGTGTCCAAGACATCTTCATCTTGTTTCAAATCTTCTATTTTCAAATTTGTATTTCCCGTTTTTTCTTTTGCAATCTGCAATGCCTCCAATTCATTATGGGCAACAATGATTTGATCCTGATAATACCAGGCTGGCACGCGATGACCCCACCAGAGCTGCCTTGATATACACCAATCGCGAATGTTTTCCACCCAATGGCGATATGTATTTTTAAAATGATCCGGAATAAACTGTATAGTTTCTTCCATCACTGCTTTCAGTGCCGGTTCTGCAAGTGCCGACATTTTCACATACCATTGTAAACTCAGCCTTGGTTCAACAACCGCATTAGTTCGCTCACTTCTACCGATACTGGTCATGTACGGTTCAATTTTAATCAGAAGACCAGCTTCCTCTAAAAGTGGTTTTATTTTTTTTCTTGCAACGAAACGATCTTCACCAATTAAAATCTGTGCATTCTCATTTAGTGTACCATCTTCATTCAAACAGTCGATAACTTCTAAATTGTGTTTCAATCCAATTTCATAATCATTTTGATCATGAGCGGGTGTAACCTTCAATGCGCCTGTACCAAACTCGCGGTCAATATATGTATCCGTGATAACGGGAATGGCTTTATTGATTAATGGAATGATAACTTTCTTACCATGCAGATGAAAATATCTTGGATCTTCAGGATGCACGCACACTGCAGTATCCACCATAATAGTCTCTGGTCTTTGTGTTGCAATGATTATACCTTCCGTATCCGAACCTTCGAGTTTATACAGAATGTGAAAGAGTTGAGCTTGTTCTTGATTATGTATTACCTCTTCATTTGATAAAACGGTTTTTGCCTCAGGATCCCAATTGACCATGCGTTTTCCCCTGTACAATTTTCCATTGTTATACAAATTGACAAAAGCGTTGACAACTGCTTCCGATCTGATTTCATCCATTGTGAATGCAGTTCTGTTCCAATCACAGGATGCTCCCAAACGTTTCAATTGATCCAAAATAATGCCCCCATACTTTTCTTTCCACTGCCAGGCATAATTTAAAAACTCTTCTCTGGTTATATCTGATTTCTTAATTCCTTTTTCACGAAGCATCTGTACGACTTTAGCTTCAGTTGCAATGGAAGCATGATCAGTACCTGGAACCCAACATGCATTTTTTCCAAGTAATCTTGCCCGTCGAATTAATATATCCTGTATAGTATTGTTGAGCATATGTCCCATGTGTAATACACCAGTGACATTAGGAGGAGGAATGACTACAGAAAATGATTCCCGGTGATCGGGTTGAGAAGAAAAATAATTATTCTTTTCCCACCAATCATACCATTTGGCTTCAATAGCTTTAGCTACATATCGGTTTTCTAATTCCATGAATCTGGATTTATCTGATGGAATATTTAAATGCTGTCCAGGTTGAATTATACTTATTACTTCTTTGAACGAATATCATTTTTTCAGACAAATTTCCATTTAAAGGTAAAAGTACTTTTTGCTGGGTGAGTTGCTCCAGGATTATATTAACAGTTTCGTGGTGCACCATTACAATAACCGGTGCAGGAAATGATTTTTTAATACTTTCACTAAGCGCTTGTATATCGGCCTGGTCATAATAACTCACTTTTCGATGTTTGTGATCCAACAATGGTTGCAATGTTAAAATGTTGCTTCTAAAAGGCGTTGTAAAATACCCATTAAAATCAATATCCCGCAATAATTTATTCAAATGTATAGCACGCCATCTGCCATCAACAGACAATCCAGGATCCATCCCAATTGTATCCTCTTCTGCACGAAATACCAGGATGACTAATTGAAAGTCTTTACTTTTTAATGCAGTCAAAGGGAGGGAATCTCCGGCACTAAAAAGAACCGTACTCCCCGCCAGCTTAGTAATATTTTTTTCTGTTCCCTGTGCGTATGAATTGACCAAAAATAAAACAAATATTAATGCTCGAAATATGCTTACCTGGAATTGTTTTATCATGCTTTCTTTTATATGGAAACAAAAATAATTGAATCTAAAAAATTGATCGGTATGATTTTGCTTTTTAACAGCCAGTTAACTTGATTGTCTAAAGACCGAGGGTTGTAGGCTTCCGAAAATAATAAACTAAATTGCTTTTTCCATCACTTATTACTTTAGGCAAAATGTCTATTGCTTTTTTGCCTATTGTCCTTTGCTTATTGCTCATTGCCTATTGCTTTTTGCCAATTTCTTGAACGGTTGTCTTATTGTATAATTTTCCTCCGGTTTTAAATATTGAATGAGATTTGGTACGAATGCATTGTAAATTTTATTCCTGTGCGTCAGATAACAAATCATTTCAACAGCAACCGCACCAACAGAACTTTTTATTTCAATGGCAGTTCGTGCCAGATTTATACTGGAATACTTTCCTTCAATCCCATGCTGTATAAATTTCAGCAAAATGTTCAAATACACCTGGTACTTTAGATTGTTCTCTTTCATCGTACCCAAAAAGTGGCCCATCAATTGTGGTGAATCATCAAGGTAACTATAAAAAGCAATGAGGTCCTGATCTCTAAAAAAACCAAAGATCCTGTATCGATCACCCAATGCT
>JAYVIT010000339.1:0-3349 GCA_043769965.1 Saprospiraceae bacterium | reverse complement strand
CTCTATACCATCTCCTTTCGGAAAATCGGACAACACATAAACTGGATGAAAACCAGCGGCCAAGACAATAAAGATTTCTGCATACAATTCGTAGCGGATGTTTGCATCAAATAAATTATCAATTGCAGCAAGAGCCAAGATTAATCCCAAATAAATAATAAGCGCATAAAACGATCCAACAAACCATATGATCAGAGCATCTTTATTGTATTCCCAGAATTCTTTGATGCTCCCCTTTTTAAAGAATGCAGCAAATGAAATCAACAAATGAGAAATCAGGAAGAATGAAAAAAACCGGATCGGTCGTTCCATGCGGTTAGAATCAAAATCAGGAGCTATAAAAATATAAATGATGGCTAAAAATGCAATTCCCAAACTAAACAATAATAGTTTTTGAGAAAATGATTTTAGATAATTCTCAGCAATCAAGTGCATTCCAGTCACCCAGGGAAGTCCAATTGCCAAACTGAAAAATATCCGTTGCATTTCAGCTTTCGAATCATTTTGTTCTATCAGATAAATGCTGATCACACCACAAGAAAATGCAGAAATCAATGCCAGTGGAAATCTCGAGAATGCAGTGGTAAATGCATCGCGAATTACGGGGATGGAAAAGTTGGATAGTTTCATGTGGACAATATTACATCTAATCGAGGAAATATTTTAAAAAAGTACTTATTTTTAATCCTCTGCCAGACGATAAGCTTGAAGCGGGGACGCTTCAAGCAACATTTGTTTATTATTTGTGTTGTTGCAAGTTTGCAACTTGCAACTCTTCCCGGAATTGTAGACTTAATAATTCAGGAATCTACTTCTGAATAAGTAATTTACAAATCATTTTATCCGAGTTTCCAATTTTCAGAAAATACAATCCGGAGTTCAAGGATTCCAGATTCATTTTATAACTCGGATAAAGTTTGTCATTGAATTCCAATACACATTTCTCTTGAAGATTGCATATTCTAACAACTTCTGTTTTCCGATTTTCTAAATATTCTCCACAAAGTTCAAAATTTCCAGAACTCGGGTTTGGATAAACTATGATTAATTGATTAGAAACTGAATTTAAGTTTTTCGTTTTCACTATAGTATTCAAATCGTCCCATCTAGTTTCAAGTACTCCGAAATCCAAAGTTGCTGCATAGATTACCTGATCTTTCATCGCTAAGTCCCGGAAGAAATAATAAGAACCCGTATTTAAATCATCGATAATTTTTGTCCAATTTAATCCACCATCATCTGATTTAAAATAACCTTCACGAAAGTTCAGTATCATTGAACCGTTATTCTCCAAAATTCGGACAGGTGGATCATAAATGGATGAAGATAGATCTGGAATTCCTTTGGTCTCAATTAAGCTAAACGTTGAAGGGTCATATTTAAACAAATAATATCCTTTTAGAGATGTTCCGAGCGCTATAAAAAGCTGATCTTTTACTGTAAAAAATCCACCAAAATAATCGTCCGCATTGTTTGCAGGATAATTCACAGGAAATAAATTCAAATTCGATAAATCATCTGAAATGTAATATATGCTCTTTTTTGAATTTACATCATAATCAGCAACTATAAATTTTTGATTAAAAGTTACCATTGCATTTGTAGAATAAGGCTCTCCTGAAGGTAGTTGTTTGAAATCGAAATCAGTCCAACTGTCTCCATTATCTTCTGAAATCAGATAACCTCCAATAACATCAATAATTAATTTATTTTTAAATTCAATAATCTTACTAGAAAATCCACTTCCTCCACCAATGGGAATATTTAACTTAGTAAATGATTCCCCATTATTGTCGGAAATAAAAAGATGTTCTTCAAAAAGGGAGGTAACGAATAACCGTCCATTGAAATAAAAGAAGTCTTGAAGAAGTTCACCAATGAGCAAGGATTTATTGTTCCATGTTTTTGTAAATAAATTATACTTTTCAACTGATTGTGTTGATAACACAAACAAAAATGAATCGGTAACAATCAACTTAATTGATGTACCTCCATAAATACCTTTGGCTGAAGTTTCATAAGTAGCGAATTCATTTTCAGTTCTAACAATTCCTAAAAAATGGATCAAGCCAATCAAACTTTTTCCAGCTGGCATTAAGTCCCAGAAATATAAATCACGTGTTGGGGCATTCTTAATAATCCTCCAAGTATATCCCTTATCGGTACTCTTATAAATATATTTGAAATCTGAGTAATACAAACTATCCCCAAAATCAGCAATTTTTCTAGTCCCATTATATCCTTCAATTGCAATTGGTTTCCAGTTTAATCCATTATCAACTGAACGCAAACCCGATTTTCCATCATTGAGAATAATAAATAAAGAATCGGTTATATGAAAGTCGGAATAATTAACTGAAGATGTATAAATCTTTTCCCAAGAAGTGTCTTGAATGGCTCTTCTATATAAATCTCCATAATAACTTGAAACAAAAAAATAGGAATTATTGGAACGAATGAAATCCGGACCCTTTGATCGTGCGCCAAGGTTGGAAGCAACCCAACTTATTCCTTTGTCATAAGATTCAATTAATTCCTTATTGGCTCTGGCTAATAAAATTCCATCTTTATAAGTCAATTCTTGAGAGTACCAATCAGGATATGGTAAAGGACGAATTATCCAATGTTCTCCTTTGTCATTACTATAAGCAAACCCCTTTTCATTTTTTGCAGCATTATAAAAGCTAAGAAAAAGTTCATCTTTATCAACACAAAATCCCCGGACAAAATGATATTCGGGTAAATTATTATTCAAGTGTTTCCAATTTTTTGCATCATCGTCGCTTCGGTAAAGGCCGTTAGATGCACAGATATAAATTGTGTGATCCTCAATTTTATAATCATAAATATATCCACCATAAGGCCCTTTAGTAGATTTCCATTGCGCATGAAGAACTAAACTTATGGATAAAAGACTAAGCAGAAATATTGTTTTCATAGACTTTAGTTAAGCGTTCAATCGAGATCGTTTTTGATCCAGAATGAACAAATATAACGAAAAGCAAAATGGAAGGTGAAATTTTAACTTATAGGATACTTGCAGATAAAATCACTTCCCCGCCATCTTCACCAACTTCATCAAATATTCTCCATACAGACTTTTTTTAAGTGCCTCCGCATGCATTTTTAATTGATCGATAGTGATGAAATCCATCAGGTATGCAACTTCTTCGATGCAACCGATTTTTAAACCTTGCCGCTGTTCGATGACCTGGATAAATTGGGATGCTTGCATTAGAGATTCAGTGGTGCCGGTATCCAGCCAGGCGACTCCACGACCTAAAACACCAACTTTCAATTTTTTCCTTTTCAGATATTCTCTGTTTACATCGGTGATTTCGTATTCGCC
>JAYVIT010000338.1:0-3132 GCA_043769965.1 Saprospiraceae bacterium | reverse complement strand
GAACGACAAGCTTACCCTGATCCCATTCCTGGTTCTACTTGGCAAAAAAACATTGCGCACGATTAAATTCAACACCATAGGCGCCATCACCGTTAAGTTTATATTCATCGTACTTGCAATTTTAGGTTTCAGCAATCTGGTCTTCGCCATCGCGGCAGATGTCGGAGTAACGCTGATTGTCATTCTCACCAGCCTACAGTTGATGAAATTTGAAAGTCATACTTCTAACGCTTATTAAGCGGATGTAAAAAATTTAACGAAAAATCAAAAGCTCAATTACTTTCAAAACAAATCATTTGCTGTCACTTCATTGGTTACCAAGTCCAAAGAATACTTGTTTTTCACTAATCCATTTGCTGTGATGATTGTAACGAATATTGCTTTTCTTGTCTTTGAAAAGAACTGAAAGGAGGCATGTTTTTGATTCAACCTTGCAGAATAATCTTTGTCTATCACAAAAGGAGTTGCAGCATATTTAATTTCACATAGATTGATGACATTATCAGCTCTATCAATGATCAGGTCGATTTGCGCTCCATACATTTCATCATTGCCCTTGTGTTGCCACTTAGACTCTTCTGTATAAATTCCCTCAATTTTCAGTTTTCGCTTGATATTATCCGTATGGAGCAAACAGATATTTTCAAACGCAAGTCCACTCCAGCTTTGCCAGGATGGCGTTTTCGTCAATTGTGACCATATATTGCCAGAGCGAAATGTATTATGCAGTACATACTTTACATAAAACAAAGTAAATGGGTCTGTAAGTTTATAAATGGCATCCTTTGATTTTTTGCCAAATGGAACATATCTTGTAATAAATCCTGACAATTCCAATTCATCCAATATCCGCGTGAGCCCGCCTCCAGTGATTAAGCTATTGAGTTTGATTAATTGTGTCCTTGTAAGCCCGGTGGTATGTTCGCTCAAAGAATATACAATAGATTCGTGAGAAGCAGCATTGTCATAAAGAGAGGTGAATAGCTCATTGTATTCTAATTTCAATATGCCATTTTTTTTAAAGTAAAGTCTTTGTATGGCTTGATCAGCACTTTCATCCGCTCTTACCTGATCGAGGTAAAAGGGAATGCCACCCATGACCATATAAAATTTAATGATATCATCCCGTTTGAGCTTTAGGTGCTTAGCTTTAAAAAAATCTTCTGTTTCCTTAAGATTGAATGGATGCAATTCAATGCGTTCTGTCACCCGATTGTACAGTCCTCCTTTGTTTTTGAAGATATTATTGATCATCCATGATGCCGATGAACCACATATTACAATGACAATATCATTGCGCGATGAGGCCCATGAATTCCAAAAATCTGTGAAGGCGGTCAAGAAAGACGATTTGTGAGTAGCCATCCAGGGAAACTCATCGAGAAAGATTATTTTCTTCTTTCTAATTCGTGAATTTTCTATGTGTTCTTTTAAAAAATCAAATGCATCAAACCAGGAGTATATGATAGGCAAATTTGGGATTTTCAATTGCTCTTTCATTGCCTTCCAAAACCGTCCTAAATGCTGGTCTAAGTCAGCATTGAAAAGTCCGGTGAATTGAATATAAAATTGGTCCTTAAAACAAGATTTGATAAGAAATGTTTTGCCCACCCTTCTACGTCCGACTACAGCACATAGTTCTGATTTTGTGGTATTTAGCAAGTTATTTAGTGATTCAATTTCCGCCTCCCTTCCTATTAAATCCATGTTGCAAATTTTGAACAAATGTATATCAATTTGTTTAAAATATCAAATTTTTATTGCTTTATCCGTGGCCAAATGTGGTATTTTTAAGCAGTTTTGGCCAGCAATAAATATTTTATCCGTGGCCAAATGTGATACTTATACATAGTTTTGGCCAGTAATGTAGCCCTTGAACCAAGTTACAAGGTATCATGGCCAGGCAACTGAATGTTCGACACACAAAACATGCGTGATACTACCTTGGATTAACAGGCATTAGCCTGTAAGACGAAAATGCAAGGAATACTAATTTCACTTGAAATTTATATTTGCGCGCAAATTGTAATAGATAAGTTGTGAGGTAGATTTGTCTTTTAATCTTCATTTTAGTAAGGATTCAAGATAATTGGTCCTTTGTAAAGGCAAAAGTTTTTTCTCAAATGCCATGTATACATACAAAAAAAAGTATTGGTTGCGGAACAAATATTTTTTGACACTTTACATTTAGTTTGTAACTAAGGGTATATAAACATGCCGATGTTATCCAAATGCATCAACCTTAAAAATCATTAATATTAACGATTGTGGGCATGAGGGAGTCTTGATAGATTTACATCATCAATATGCAATCCATGTTCGAATTTTATCAACGAGTCATCCTTCTAAACTTTTCAACTATCACTTCGTGTGGTTTAACCATATTTCCTCATTCTATTAACCGGAGCAATGCAAGATCAATTCTTACTCTGACTAATACAAACATTTGTACTCACTAAAAAAATAAATTACTCCATGTCAAATCCACAAGAATTTTTATTGGCACGCCTTGGTATAAGGGCGCTTTACATTATTACCGTTCTGATGCTATTAGCCAATTCTATTCATGCTCAAAATGTGGGCATTGGAACAATCACTCCAGTAGCCAAGCTGGATGTGATCGGTACGCTAAAGGTGACAGACGGAACGCAGCATCCTGATTTTTGATGACAACATCAACATACGCCAGAGCCTGGAAAAGTTAATTTCCTACATAGACGATAGTGAGTTTATTGGTGCCTTTGAAGACTGCCGCAATGTCTTGCAAGTTATTGAGGAAAATCGACCAGATGTAATTCTAATGGACATAGATATGCCTTATGTCAATGGCATCGAAGGACTGCGGCAGATTCGCACCAGATTTCCTGACGTCAAGGTCATCATGCAAACGGTATTTGAAGACGATGAAAGAGTTTTCAACGCGATCTGTGCCGGCGCAGATGGATATATCCTTAAAAAAAACTGATCCAGAACAACTCATAGATGGCATCCATGAAGTTTGGGAAGGTGGCTCTCCTATGACTCCGTCCATTGCTAAAAAAGTACTTACACTGTTCCGAAACCAAAATAGGCTTACGCCACCACCAAACTTCGACTTGTCAAAACGCGAAATCAAGATTCTGGGATTGTTGG
>JAYVIT010000337.1:0-11455 GCA_043769965.1 Saprospiraceae bacterium | reverse complement strand
CAAAAACTGGGGTTGATCAATACACATCAGAAAGATTTTTTTAGAAATAGAGTAATTTTTCCAATTCACAATTTAACAGGAAAGCCAATTGCATTTGCCGGTCGCACGTTGACGACAAATGCTAAATCTCCCAAGTATATTAATTCGCCGGAAACCGAACTTTACAATAAGAGCAAAACATTGTATGGTCTTCATCTTGCCAAAAGAAGCATGCGGGAAAAGAATTACGCTATATTGGTTGAAGGATATACGGATGTTATGGCTTTGAATCAGGCTGGAATAGAAAATGCAGTCGCTTCATCTGGGACTTCACTTACAGAAGAACAGGTTCAAATCATAAAAAGAATTACTTCTAATGTTACTATTTTATACGATGGTGATCCAGCCGGCATCAAAGCAGCAGCCAGGGGTATCGATTTATTGATCCAGGAAGGACTTGATGTAAAAATCGCATTGATACCAGATAAAGAAGATCCTGATAGTTTTATACGAAATGTTGGAACAGAGGCATTTGAAAATTTTCTAAAAACAGATGCTTATGATTTTATTCTTTTCAAATTAAATATTCACAATAAAGAATCTGAAAACAATCCTCTAAAAAGGTCTATTGCCGCAAAAGATATCATTCAGACTATTGCTAAAGTTGAGGACTCAATTAAACGATCGATTTATTTAAAGCAAACTGCCTCTGTACTTCAATTGGATGAAATTCAAGTAATCGAAAGTTGCAACAAGCTCATCAAAGAAGAACTGAAGAACAGGATGTTTCAGGAAAGAAGATCTGCTTTAGATCGGGATCAGCAAATTTTACAAGATCTTAAAGCTGACGAATCTTTTCCCATGCATACACAAAACCTAATTGTTTCTTCAGATGAGATTCAGGAAAAAGATATTTGCAGAGTTATCATGTTATGGGGACAAGAATGGTTTGATGAACTTGAGCAGATTTCCTACGCTCAATATATTATTGATAATATTTCAGATACGATTCCATTTTTTGAAAATGATTTAATCAAATCTGTAATTGAAGATGTATCTCAGCAATTAAATGAAGGCAACATTCCAGGGGTTCCTTATTTTATTTCGCATGAAAATAAATTGATTGCTAATCTTGCTTTGGAATTTACCATGTCTAAGTATGAATACAGCCAAAATTGGTCTAATAGATGGAATATATATTTAAGTACACAAAAGGCACCTGAAGAAAATTTCAGATCAGATATCACAAACTCCTTGCTAAGATTTAAACTCAAAAAATATAACAAAGCCATTCTAGAATTCGAAAAAAAAATTCATCGAAGTGAAATCAGTGAGGATGAGCTGGCTATTGAATTAAAATCACTTCAGCATATAGTGAAAGAACGAAACTATATAGCGGTTTTATTGAAGACTGTTGTGATATAAGGAATTAAATTTATTGTTGGTATTAAAAACAATTGACTGAAGTCAATTGTAATTGATAAATATATTTATAAAGAACACAAGTCATTTAAAATAAAACAATTGCCATTGACTTTAGTTGATGGATGTTAATAAAAACAAATGACTGAAGTCAATTGTAATTAAAGATTTCCATTTCAAGATTCAAATTAACTGGTTTTATAAGATGCCATTAGAAACCAGATATTTCTCAGCATCTAATGCAGCCATGCAACCAGATCCTGCTGCTGTAACGGCTTGTCTGTAATTTCTATCTTGGACATCGCCTGATGCAAAGACACCAGGAACATTTGTTTTTGTCGTTCCTGGAATTGTTTTAATATAACCTTGTTCATCCAATTCCAACCAATTTGTAAATGGTGCGGAATTTGGTTGATGCCCGATAGCAATAAAAAATCCTTTTAGTGGAATTATCGATTCTTCGTTTGTTTTATTATTAATTACTTTCACACCTTCCACTTCTTCTTTGCCAAGGATTTCCTTTGTTTCTGTATTCCAATGAACTTTTATTTTTGGATTATTCAAGATCCTTTCTTGCATAATTTTTGATGCTCGCATGGTATCTCTCCTTACGATAAGATGAACTTCAGGACATAATTTTGCCAGATAAGATGCTTCTTCTGCTGCAGTGTCACCTGCCCCTACAACTCCTACAGGTAGACCTCTAAAGAAAAAACCATCGCACACTGCACATGCTGAAACGCCTTTATTCATAAGCGTTTTTTCAGAATCTAATCCCAGCCATTTTGCACTTGCTCCTGTTGAAATGATTATAGTGTGCGTTTGAAACTCTTCTCCGGACTCTGTCCATATTTTATGTACGGGGCCTGTAAAATCAACTTTTGTAATTGTTTCAAATTTTATAACGGTTTGAAACCGTTCAGCTTGTTTTTGAAAATCTTCCATCATCTTTGGTCCTTGCACACCATCAGGATATCCTGGATAGTTTTCAACTTCAGTGGTGATCATCAATTGTCCTCCTGGTTCAATTCCTGTAAAAATTATAGGATGCATATTCGCTCTAGCAGCATAAATGGCGGCTGTATATCCTGCCGGACCTGATCCAATTATTATGGTGTGATGTATTTTAGGTTCCATTGAAATTTTAATTGATTTTAATTATTCCTTTATGTAGGCAATTTTTACTAACAGCTTCAAATACGTTTGGTTCATGGTTGTAGGCTTTGAGTATTAAATTTGCTCTCTCATAATAGGCGCTTCTTTGTTGCAATAGTTCCTTCCATCTGGTTTCAGTATCTTGAGCACCAGAAAATATTGGATGATTGTTTGTTTTTAAATTTTCAGCATAATGTGATTTATCCGATTTCAAATAAACACTAAAGGCCAATGAATTCATCATGCTCAGATTATCAAAAAAGCAAGGCGTCCCACCACCTGTTGATAATATCGCCGGATTACCGCATAGGGTCTTTAATAAATAGAACCTTTCAATGCATCTGAACATCAACTCACCTTCTTTTACCCACAATTTCGAAATAGTTGTTTTAAGTTCATGCCCTATATAATTGTCTAAATCAACAACAGGAAGCTCATAGTGATCGCCCATCATACGAGCCAGCGTGGTTTTTCCGGAACCAGGCATTCCTATTAAGCAGATTGTCTTTTTTAAAACATGCATCTCTTTACTTAAAGATTTAATACTTTTGTGACGTGAATTTATTGAATTTCATGGTGTCAATTGTTTTTCTATTAGCCGTTTCGTGTAAAAATACTACGAAACTTGAGATCAATCCATATGATGAGTTAATTCGAAATCCAATGTCTGCAAGTAAGGAGATGGATACCGTAAATATTCCCAAGCTCTATTTTCCTGAGAATAAATATGATTTTGGATCAATCAATCAGGGTGATTCAGTTGATCATGAATTTAAATTTTATAATAGAGGTCAGGCAACTTTGCTTATCACAAATGTCAGCAGTTCTTGTGGGTGCGCCATTCCCAAAATTTACAAAGACAGGTTAGGACCAGGGGATTCTTCTATATTAAAAATCATTTTTTATTCTAAAGACAAAATTGATTATCAGGAAAAGAAAACGACCATATTTGCAAACACGTTTCCTCCCGAAACAGAAATTCTTATCACAGGTTATGTAAACAAATAATTTCAAAATAATATGAGTATAATTATTCTTTATGTCATTCTATTCGGTATCATGTATGTGTTTTTCATCATGCCAAGAAGTAAACAGCAAAAAGCACAAAACAAATTCATCACTGAAATAAAGAAAGGCGATCAGGTGGTTACTCAATCCGGAATTATTGGGCGAATAACAAAAGTGGAAGATTTGGTAATAGAACTTCAAATAGACTCTAAAACATTTATTAAAGTACTAAAGTCAACAGTTTCTAAAGAAGGAACCGATTCATTAAAGGACAAATACAACTTAGAGATTTAAAATTGAAGACGAAGTATTTAATTTCTGTTTTACCAAATTCGTAACTGACCATTTATTACGGGCGAAAACAAATCTTTTCTCAATTCTATTTTTTGAGGATTTGGAAAATATTTCGAATAAGCCAGTTTAAATTGTTGCCTAATAATTAGTGTAACATTTCCATTGCCTTTCATTCGCAAGCCAAATCGTGAATCGTTCAAATGGCCATCATGACAGGATTTGATTGCATTTAGTACTTTGTCTTTTCGTGCTGGTAGCCGCTCTGTTAGAAAATTTTCAAAAATGGCCTGAAGGTCTCCGTTTAATCTGACAATTTGATATGAAGCTGAATTTGCACCATTTTCTGAAGCTATCTTTACCATATTGATGAGTTCACTTTCATTGATTCCAGGAATAGTAGGTGCAAACATTGCATGAACGGGAATTTTATTTTCAGAAAATATTTTTACGATTTTTAAACGGCTTTCAATAGTAGATGCTCTTGGCTCCATGATTCGCCTCGTTAAATCTGTGGCCGCTGTAATAGAAATCGCTATAGAGCATAAATTGAGTTTACTTAATTCTACTAGAAGATCCAAGTCTCTTAAGATTAATGCATTCTTTGTAATAATTTGAACGGGATGCTTCCAAAGTAATAGTAATTCAAGGATATCTCTCGTGATTTTGAATTTCCGTTCCGCAGGTTGATAACAATCTGTATTTCCGGAAAGCATAATTGGTTTTACCTCATACTTCGTTGCGCTTAATTCTTTTTTTAATACCTCAATGGAGTTGGTTTTAACCAATATTATGTTTTCAAAATCATCAGCGGCGCTATATCCCCAATAATTGTGTGTTGGTCTAGCATAACAATAGACGCAACCATGTTCGCAACCTTGATACGGATTTAATGAATAATCCATGAAAAGATCCGGACTAGTTACCTGATTAATCATGCTTTTAGCCTGAACCTCAATGTATTTTGTTTTGCTAGTTATTGGAATTTCACTCTCTTCAATATCCTGATTCAAATCAGCAGTAACTAAATGATTCAATTTCAAATACTTATTGGCTAAATGTAAATTCGTTCCCCTGGATGGCTTTGGTTTTTTCAATGGCGATAAATTAAACTATTAAATGACGAATAATTCGACCAATATAAATTTATATTTTAAAATCTTTGCGTTAAATTTGCATAAATCTTATTTACTATGGGCTTATTGGATAAAATAAAGGCTATATTTTCTGCAGATCTTTCAAAGTCCCAAAGTTTTAAATCACAATATTCGGAATCGGCTAATTTGGATACAGCTCCAATGAAGAATACAATTAGTAATGAAGAGTCCATAATTGATAAAACGAAAGAGTTTATTTCAGGTACGGTGGATGAAGTTAAAGAACAAGGATCTCAACTTTGGAATGAAGTAAAAGAGAAAGCAACTGAATTAAATGAATCTACTAAAGAATTTCGTGAGCAACTTGTTGAAAAAGCAAAAGATACCATTGAAAAAATTGATGATTTTGTGGATCAAACAGTAGAAAAAGCAAAAAAACTAGAAGCAGACGAAAAAATAAAAGATGCAGACCAAGATAGTTTTGCGGATAGGCCAATAGAATTTGGAAAAACGCTTACTGAGAGTAGAAAAAATTTCTTTGATAAAGCAGAACAATGGTTAAAAGAAAATGAATCTCATGGAACAAATGCTAACAAGCAATCAGAAGTTACAAAACATTCGAATCACAATAAAGTAATAAATCCATTGGAGTTACCAAAAGATCCGGAATGATTAATAATAACTTAAGAATTACAAATTATTTTTTTTAACAACTAACTACACATCATTCATAACTTTTAAAAACATAAAATCATGGCACTGAAAGATTTTTTTTCAAAATTATTTGGAACTACCAAACAAACAACAATTGAGACACTTGATAGAATGGAAGAAATGACTCATAAGTCCATTGAAAAAAGTGAAGAAGCAATTGAAAAAGCAAAAGTATGGACTCAAGAAACCATTGATAAAAGTGAAGAAACAATGGAAAAGGCGAAAGTCTGGACTAAGGATGCAATGAATGAAGTCAAAGAGAATACAGAAGAAGCAATAAATAAAGTACAGGAATCTGAACTATATAAAAAAGCAGAGGAAGCTACTGAATCAGCATGGAATAAAGCCAGGGAAATGGGACAGGATATTGTGGAATCAGCACAACATTTTGCAGAGAAAACTGCAGAATCCCTTGAAGATCTAGCAGAACGAATGAAAAAAGATACTGAAACTCCAGCCGATGCTAGTGTTCAAGCCAATCAATCTACCAATCCAACGGCTAGTCCTACGGAAGCTCCTAAGGACACCAATCAAACTCCAAGTTCAACAGAAAATCCTTCAGGAGATAAACCGGCATGATAAATTAATTTTATGAAGTATTGCTGTCTATTGATTATACTATTGGGATTTTTAATTGCTTGTCAAGCTAAACAAGAGCAAGCGATGTTTTATATTGATCAGGATTGGATTGAAGTGCATTTCAAAAAATCCATGACGACAAAGGAATTAGTTGATATCAGAGAACGATTAGCACCGCTTGGGGTTATCCTTAGCTATGTGATTATAAAACGAGATAGTAGCAATAACTTATCCATGCTACAAATTGATGTACAAGATGGTAAAGGAAAGATTGCAAGATCCCGAACAGAATTTTTAGACGAAATTCCTTATGGTATTAGAATCCATAGAGGTGACTATACGGATGAAGGATTTAAAGTCGGTCCATTGTATACCAAAAGACCGGAATAAAGGTGGAATTAAAGATGACTGAACGAATTCGCCGTAGGCAGACAAAGCACGGAAGTGCTTTGAGTGAAGGAACCGCGAAAGCGGCATGTTGGAACAAAGAATGAAAGAAAAAAAGAATGAATTGAAATCAAAACAACCAATCAACCATTTAACAATTCAACAATTTTTTTAGCCTACAGAGCTAATTACCAATTAAAGAAATTTAGAAAGATCAGCCGGACTATAATTTATAGATTTCAAAACTTTGCCGTCATCAGCACGATAGACTAAATAAACATCTTCTTTTTCTTTAATTTGTGATTGAACTTGCTTTTCATTGAAATATTTTTCTTGCGTGTGCTGTGCTTCAATTATATTTTGACAGGCTTTGCTCATATTGGATCGCTGGACTTCTTCAAACATAGAATGAAATCGATGACCCAGTCCAAATTCAAGAATTGCTCCAGAGAGTACATACTGCAAATCACAAAAGGCATCAGCAGCTTCTTGCAAGTCATTGTTTTCAATTGCTTCTTTGAGTTCATTTAATTCTTCTTCCAACAATGCAATTCTTAATTTACATCGATCAGCTGATGGAATTTGCGGTTCATCAAGAATTGGTAATTCAAATAAACGGTGGAAAGCTCCTACTCCATTTAGGGCTTTAACTTCTTCAAACATCTTGGACATGAATTGTATTTAATTATTGCAAATAAGATTGATAAAAATTATTTTGACCATTTATCATTGACCATTGACCATTCGAAGGGCTCACTGTAAACCATTGACAAAAAAAATTATATTATTTGAATTATTAAACAAACTATCATTTATATCTTTATTTAACAACTAACAACTAACAACTAACAACTAACAATTACTTCCCCAGCGCTTCCAATTTTGCTTTGTATTCGTTTGATTTATCGAATTGCGATTTCTTTGCATAAATTTCTTTCAATGCACTTAGTGTATTGGAATCTTTTGGATCCTTTTTCTCGGCTCTTTCAAAGTATGGCAAAGCTTTATCAAAATACAATCCCATTTCGGCTTTTTTATCATTGTATTTTTTTGTTCCTTCTTTACTATAATCAGCATTCAGCTTATTCGCTTCTTTAGACAAAAGGGCTGCTTTATTATAATATAATGCACCAAGGCTATACAAACTGGTAAAATCATCAGGTACAATTTTGAGTGCTTCGGTATAATATTTTTCAGCGTTGGTATAATACTCATCTCCTTTTGCAAAGTTGTTTGCTTCCCATTCTTTCTGGCATAAGTTATCATATACACTTCCCAATGTAGAGTATACAGAAACATTGTTAGGTTCTCTTTCGATTGCAATTTTTAACTTATCAACCAATTCTGTAAGCTTTCCTTTTTTAAGGAAATGATTTATTTCAGTAAATAATAAAGAAGTTTCCTTTGGAAATAAAATTCTTCCTTCAGCCAATATTTCTTCTGCTTTTTTATCATCCTTGGGTGTATAGTATTTATATAATCCTTCATAGATAAACGATTCAGGATATTTTGCTTTTCTCAATTCTTCAAGATAAGGAAAAGCTTCATCTAACATTTGTGCATTAATTGCACATGCAGCAACCAGGTATTTTTGTTTTTGAAGATCTTCAGGAGTTGGTAGTATGCTTTTCATGCCAGCTGATGTAACGAGTTCATCGATTTTGACAACTGCTTCAAAATGAATAAATGCTGCTTTATAATCTTCCCTTTCATATGCTTGTATGCCATAATTATTGAGGTACCTTGACGTTTCTGTTAATGCTACAAGTGCATCCTTAGTTTCATAGGATTTTGTTGCAAGTTGTTTTGCTTTAATCCAAGAATTATATGCGGTGAGCGCTGCATCAGCATATTTCAATTGATACGTTTTTTTGAATTGTTGCGACATTAGGATAGAATCGCTTTCAAAAGAGCATAAGGCATTATACACTTTTCCTTTCGCACTATATGTCCTGGACATATTCATAACACTTTCATTTTGACTGGCAGCATCGATAAGTGATTTTGCCTCCCAAAGTTTAGCAAGATTTGCAGTTGGGTCGAGAAAATATCCAGCCAACTTACTTTCGGATTTTTTAACATCCTTTTCTGGTTCCTGAGACCAAGCATTAATAGATAGAAATGCAATGAGCAGAATGAAATTGTTTTTCATTTTATAAAAATTTAATGGCTATAACAGAAAGGTATTTAAATTAATTCTTTTCAATACAATTGATTTAGTTAAGTTTTCATTAAAACTATTCTTCAGAATCATCAGTATCTTGTTTTGGTTCTGAAGTTATTTGATCATTTAAAGATTCATCATTTGGGTCAATCAATTTTTCATCTTGCTGATCAATTACTGCAACATCTGCTATTTGATCTCCTTCATCCAGTCGAATTAAACGTACTCCTTGAGTTGCACGCCCCATTACACGAAGATCAGATACTGACATTCTAATGATAACTCCTTGTGTTGTTGTGATCATCAGGTCCTGCAATTCTGTTACATTTTTTATTGCGATGAGATCTCCAGTTTTCTCTGTAAGTTTTAATGTCCTAACACCTTTTCCTCCTCTGTTGGTCACACTGTAATCACCAATGTCAGTGCGTTTACCATTTCCTTTTTCCGATACCACTAAGATAGTAACCTCCGGATCAGTTGGATCGACACAAACCATACCCACAACCTGGTCACCGTGCTCTTCATCTAATTTAATTGCACGCACTCCTGCTGCAGATCTACCCATTGGGCGAACTTTGCTTTCTGAGAAGCGAATGGCTCTGCCTTTCCGATTTGCAATTACGATTTCAGATTGCCCATTTGTCAATTTTGCTTCCATTAATTGATCTCCTTCATTAATGCTAATTGCAATAATTCCATTATTCCGGGGTCTGCTAAAGTCAACCAAACTTGTTTTTTTAATAGTACCGTTTTTAGTGCACAACATGATGAAGTGTGAATCTAAAAAATTTTGATCTTCTAAATCTTCAATGTTTATGTATGCGCGGACTTTGTCCTCCTTTGGAAGATTAATGATATTTTGAATGGCCCGTCCCAGGCTTGTCTTTGTAGCTTCAGGTATTTCATAAACTCTTAGCCAGAAACATTTACCAAGCTCTGTAAAAAGCAATAGATAATTATGATTGCTGGCAATAAACATATGTTCAATGAAATCTTCTTCTCTGGTTTTACTTCCAGTCGATCCTCTACCTCCCCTACTTTGCGTTCTGTATTCCGATGACTTTGTTCTTTTGATATATCCCTGATGAGAAATGGTGACTACCACTTGATCATTGGCAATCATATCTTCCATGTTGATGTCACCTTCTACTTGTGTGATTTCGGTTCTGCGATCATCTCCAAATTTATCTTTAATGAAAATGAGTTCATCTTTTATGATTTTCCGTTGCAAGGTTTCGTCTTGAAGTATGTTTTCAAGTCTGGCAATTTCAAGTATCAATGCATCGTATTCTTCCTTTAATTTTTCGCGTTCAAGACCGGTCAGTTTTTGTAGCCTCATATCCAGTATGGCCTTGGCCTGGAGTTCGGATAAATTAAATTGAGTGATTAATCCTTGTTTAGCGTCATCTACAGTTCTAGATCCGCGTATCAATGCAATGACTTCATCCAAATGATCGATAGCAATAAGTAAACCTTCTAGGATATGTGCTTTTTCCTGTGCAATTCTCAGTTCATATTTCGTCCTACGGATAATTACTTCTAATCGAAATTTTATAAAGTATTGAATGAGATCAATCAATCCAAGACTCATTGGGCGTCCATCAACCAGGGCAATATTATTAATTCCAAAACTGGATTGTAGAGGAGTAAATTTGTAAAGGTTACTCAATACTACATTTGAGATTGCATCTTTTTTTAGTTCAATAATTACTCGAACACCATCTCTATCAGATTCATCGCGCACATCACTTATGCCAGTGATTTTTTCTTCGTTAACCAGATCTGCAATTTTCTGAATCATCAATGCTTTGTTGACTTGATATGGAATTTCAGAAATTAATACAATTTCCCTTCCTCCATCCACAATTTGAATTTCAGCTTTACCGCGAAGTAAAATTTTTCCTTTACCGGTTTCATATGCATCACGGATTCCGGAAACGCCATAAATGGTTCCGCCACCTGGAAGATCGGGGCCTGGAATTAATGCCATCAATTCGTTCAAACTGATTTGTGGATTGTCGATCATGCCGATAACTCCATTGCATACTTCCGTAAGATTGTGTGGCAACATGTTTGTTGCCATTCCGACTGCAATACCTGACGAGCCATTAATCAATAGATTCGGGACCCTGGCTGGCAAAACTGTTGGTTCTTCGAGGCTGTCATCAAAGTTCAATCTAAAATCAACGGTGTCTTTGTCAATGTCATCAAGTAATTCATCTGCAATTCTTGACAAGCGAGCCTCTGTATATCGCATTGCAGCCGGACTGTCTCCGTCGAGCGAACCAAAATTACCCTGACCATCAACCAGTGGATATCGCATGGACCATTCCTGAGCCATACGAACCATTGCATCATAAACTGAACTATCGCCATGAGGGTGATACTTTCCCAATACTTCACCGACGATTCTGGCTGATTTTTTATATGGTTTTGAATAGTTTAGTCCTAAATCCCTCATGCCATACATTACTCTTCTGTGCACAGGCTTTAGACCATCTCTGACATCTGGTAATGCTCTTGCAACGATTACAGACATGGAGTAATCGATGTAAGAATCTTTAAGTTGTTTTTCAATACTTATTGGTATAATTCTATCCTGATCAGACATATTTTGAAGCTCTTTTTTAAGGGCATGCAAAGATAACAAACCAGAGTT
>JAYVIT010000336.1:0-7305 GCA_043769965.1 Saprospiraceae bacterium | reverse complement strand
AGTGATAGTATTTTCCGATCCATATCAATCCAACAATACTCTTGGCATATTGTTATCTTTGCGAAAATAAGCATTTTCTTGAAAACTAAAAAAGAAGTTCAAAATAAAGTTCAGGTGGTCACTCTGGGTTGCTCTAAAAACTGGGTAGATTCTGAAAATTTAATTACTCAACTAAATTATAATCAATTTGAAGTTGAGCATAATCCAAGTTCAAAAGTTGCTAAAACAATCATTATAAATACCTGTGGCTTTATAGATAGGGCGAAAGAAGAATCCATAAATACAATTTTGGAATATGCCAAACTCAAGACATCAGGTCAGGTTGACAGATTATTTGTTACAGGATGTTTATCACATCGCTACAAATCAAATCTCGAAGAAGAGATCCCCGAAGTTGATGCATTTTTTGGAACTATGGAACTGCCTTCCTTATTAGCAAAACTCAATGCAGATTATAAACAGGATTTGATTGGTGAGCGAATGATAAGCACACCTTCGCATTATGCCTATCTCAAAATTTCTGAAGGCTGCAACAGAACCTGCAGTTTTTGCGCAATTCCTTTGATGAGAGGAAAACATGTATCTATTCCAATTGAATCATTGATTAAACAAGCAAGACATTTAGCAAGTCAAGGTGTAAAAGAAATTATTTTAATTGCCCAGGAATTAACATACTATGGATTGGATTTGTATAAGGAAAGAAAGTTACCTGAGTTATTGAGTCAGCTTGCAAAAGTTGATGGTATCGAATGGATTCGTCTCCATTATGCATATCCTTCAAAATTTCCGATTGATATTTTGGATGTTATTCAAGCTGAAGAAAAAATATGTAATTACCTCGACATTCCATTACAACATATTTCAGATCCGGTACTTAGTGGAATGAAAAGACAAATAACTCAGGAAGAAACCTATAATTTAGTAAAAACCATTCGAGAGAAAGTTCCGGGAATTCATATCAGGACCACCATGTTGGTTGGATTTCCAAATGAGACTGATAATGATTATTCTGTTTTACAAGAATTTGTCCAGGAAATGAAATTTGAACGACTTGGTGTATTTCAATATTCACATGAAGAGGATACTTCCGCATTTAAATATGAAGATAGCATTCCATCTGCTATCAAAGAGCAAAGGGCAAATGATTTGATGAATTTGCAAGAAGGCATTAGTTATGAAATAAATCAACAGAAAGTAAATCAAACATTTAAAGTATTATTGGACAGAAGAGAGAATGGTACTTATATTGGTCGCACTGAATTTGATAGTCCGGAAGTTGACAACGAGGTGATTATTAAACTTGGAGAAAATCAGTATCTTCGAATCGGTGATTTTGTAAATGCAAATATCACCAGTGCAGATGCATTTGATTTAACCGCAACCGTTTATCAATAATATGGAACCATTTAAAAAATCCATTTTTGACAAACCATTCAAACCCATTTATCAGGGATTGCTTGTCCTTGGTATTTATCTTGTATTTCTTGGAATGATTTTGTCTTTGAAATCTTTTAACTGGATTGCATTTGAACCAATGGACTATTGGAAGTATGCAACATCAATGATTCTATTTTATGTGATGCTATGCTGCGTGTTTTGTTTTTCAACAAAGGAAAAAATGATTTACTACCGGGACTCTATTTTTACTTATATTATACTGCTTGTTTTGTTTTCCGGAATCAGTCAATGGCTAAGCAAGCTATCTATTTTTGAAGCAGAATCCTATTCCTGGATATTAACTGTATTTAGTATTATTTTTATAGTGATGCTTACCATTATAAATCTGGTAAGAAAAATTGTTGAAATTGCGATTAAACAAGATAATAAATTGACCCATGAAAAATAATCTGATTCTCATTTTTTTGTATGCATTAAGTTTTTCCGCATCCTGTCAACATCCTCAAAAAAAAGACATAAAAGAAATTGATAAAAGCGCATCGACAGTTTTAGAAATACCATCTTCAATTCAACTCATCACAATGAGTGATCAGGATTGGAAAAACAAACTTGATGAACAAACTTATTATGTGATGCGCGAGCAAGGCACAGAAAGAGCATTCACAGGTAAATATTGGGACAATCATCAAAAGGGAATCTATCTCTGCAATGCTTGTCAGCTTCCATTATTTACATCAGAAACTAAGTTTGAATCCGGTACCGGTTGGCCGAGTTTTTATGATCCATTAAGAAAAGATGTTGTGACTGTTGGTGCAGATAATTCACACGGCATGGTCAGAGATGAAGTTGTCTGTTCCCGTTGTAAAGGACATTTAGGACATGTGTTTAACGATGGTCCAAAACCAACAGGACTGAGATATTGCATGAATTCAGATGCGTTGAATTTTGTTGCAAATGGGGTGGTTAATAAGAAATAATGAAAGCCTATAGACTCTTATTCATAACATGGCCTGGAATTTCCTCAAGCCTTTTGCATCCCAACAAACTCATAGTAATCTTCAACTCCGAAGCCATATTCTGAACATATTCAACAACAGCATCTTTACCACCAATTGAAAGAGCATATGCGTAAGGCCTTCCCAAACAAACGGCTTTTGCTCCAAGTGCTAAAGCAATAAACACATCAGCAGCTTTTCGTATTCCACTATCCATAAGCAATGGATAATTTTCCGGAACTACTTTCTTAATTTCAACCAAAGAATCCAAAGTAGAAATCACATGATCCACCTGTCGACCACCATGATTTGAAACTATGATTCCATCAATACCGAAGTCCAATGCTTTACTTGCATCATCCGGATGAAGTATTCCTTTTAAAAGAATTGGCAATTTAGTTATGGATCTCAACCATATCACATCATTCCAATTTAGCTCTGGTCTTGAAAACACATCAAGAAAAGTGCGAACAGCTTTAACCGGATTTTTTGTTTTCAAATTATTGAAAAAAGAATCAGGATACGATTTGAATAAAGTGATCAGATCAATTAATCCTGGAAATTTCTTATTCGCATTTGTAAGCGGTGCATTTCTCATCAGCTTTTGGAAGACCGGATCTGATGTATATTGAGCAATACCTAAACCACGAAGAAAAGGCAGATATCCATTTTCCAGATCCATATTGCGCCATCCAAGTGATGTCGTATCAAGAGTTAGTACAATTGCTTTGTTGCCGGATTCTGCTGCTCTGAAAACAAGGCTTTCAACCAATTCTTTTGATTTACTAAAGTAAAGTTGGAACCAACTATCTGTATTGCCAAGTGCATCTCTGCAGACTTCCATACTATACGACGCCTGATTCGAATGAATCATTGGAACGGACGATAACTTAGATGATTTTGCAAGTTCGAGATCTCCTTTTGGATGAGCAAGTCCTAAAACACCAATAGGAGCAAATAAAAAAGGATAAGGAAGTTTTGTGTTTAGAATTGTAGAACTCATATCAGGTTCTGCATTTCCATTTAGCATTCTAGGGATTATCGCATACTTAGCAAATGCATCAAGATTATTTTGAATACCCTGATTCGATCCCGCACCTGTAGCAATATATCCAAAGGCATTTTTACTTAACTTGGATTTTGCCAGTTGCTCTAATTCATTTGCATTAAACGGAATCTTTGATTTTAATCCTGCAAATCCATTCAAATAGACTTCGCGTTGTCGATCCCTGCCGATAGGAATACTCATATCTTATTCCAATTCAATGATATATTTATTCTTTTTACCATTTTCAACTATAAGAAATTTATTCAAAAGAAAATCTTTTCGTGATATGTTTTCATCAGAATTTACAATCTTTCTTTTGTTGGTGGAAACCGCATTTCCTTGTATTGCTCTCCGGGCTTCCGATTTAGAAGTAAAGACTGTGGCATGATCTGTGAGTAAACTAATAATAGTTAAGTCATCTGTGATTTGATTTGCTTTAACAACAAAAAGTGGTAATTCTTCCTTCACTTGTGCAAATGACTCATGATCCATTGATTTTAAAAATTCTTCCGTACAATCTTTATTAAACATCAATTCCGAAACCTGCATGGCTTTATCATATGCTGATTGTCCATGAATGCGAATGGTAATTTCTTTGGCCAAAATTTTCTTAAGCATTTTTGGTTCATTTTCATATTGATTTTCCAATGCTTCAATTTCAGATTTACTTTTCAAACTAAAATAGCGAAAGAGTTTTTGCAAATCAGCATCATCGCAATTGATCCAGAATTGGTAGAACCTGTATGGAGATGTTAGATTTGCATCCAACCAAATATTTCCTTCTTCCGATTTTCCAAATTTCTTGCCATCAGATTTTGTAAGCAGTGGGGTGGTCAATGCAAATGCTTTTGAATCCGGAATACATTTACCAATATATTCAGCTCCTGCTGTAATGTTACCCCATTGATCAGAACCACCCATTTGCATTCTACAATCAAACTGTTGGTATAAGCAATAGAAATCGTGAGCTTGCAACAATTGATATGAAAATTCTGTATAAGAGATTCCAGTTTCAAGCCGTTTTTTTACTGCCTCTTTGGACAACATATAATTTACAGTAGTATTCTTTCCAACATCCCGCAAAAACTCGAGAACATTCATATTCTTATAAAAATCATAATTGTTTACAATTACAGCTTTATTTTCGCCACTATCAAAATCAAAATACTTTCTAAATTGCATTTCCTGAAAACGAATATTTTCATCCAACTCATCATACGATTTTAATTCTCTTTCTTTATCTTTTCCAGAGGGATCACCAATTCTTCCCGTAGCACCACCCATGACCACAACAGGTCTGTGGCCGGACCGTTGAAACAAGGTCAATAACATGATTTGTACATAATTACCGAGCCCAAGGGACTTAGCAGTAGGATCAAAGCCAATATATGCAGATTTCATTCCGCTATTCAGATGTTCTTCAAGACCTGGAGTAAAATCCTGCAACATGTACCTCCACCGCAACTCTTCCAGAAAATTCAAGTTTTGCATAGCAAATTAAAGATTGTAAGTTTGCAAAAATACATGAATATATGAAATCAACGGCTCAGATCATTATAATTTAATTAATGGACGTATCCAAATTTATTGCATCAAGATCATTTGTTAGTTTTCGTAAATCCTACACGAAGAGCATCATTCGACTTTCCATAATTGCAACATCATTGAGTTTGGCTGTTATGATCATTTCTCAAAGTATATTTAATGGATTTCAAAAAGAAATTGCGAAAAAAGTTTTTGGATTCTGGGGCCATATTCATATCACCGACATTCAGGTAAACAGAAGCATCGAACCGATACTGATCAATCTATCAGATAGTTTAAGAACCAGTATTAGCCAATTACAACTTCCCGGCGAAAACGCTCCGGCTATCAGGCATCTACAATCGTTTATTGTGTTTCCAACTATATTAGCTTCGAAACAACAATTTGAAGGAATTTTTTTAAAAGGTATTGGTGAAGATTTTGATTGGAAATTCTTTTCAAATTTCTTGTTACGCGGACACATCATTGATACCAAAGACAGTTTTAACCGCGAAATTTTAATATCAGAACAAACCGCATCTCGATTAAAAATTGATACGGGCCAAAATTTAGTATTAAATTTTATGGTTGATGAAGAGCCATTGAAGCGAAAAATGAAAGTGGTAGGGATATACAATACAGGTCTGGCGGAATATGACCGAAAGTGGGCAATAGTCAGTAAAACTACTTTGCAACAGCTACTCCATAAAGCACCCGGAGAAGTAACGGGATTAGAACTTTTTTGCGAAGATATCCTTCAAGCAGATCAGGTCAATTATTCTCTGGATGAATTATTGCCACTAAATTGGTATTCTGAAACGATCAGATTAAAGTTTCCACTCATTTTCGAATGGCTATCCTTGCAAAATGTCAATAAGAATTTTATTTTATTGCTGATTCTTGCAGTGTGCATTATCAATATGTCGACTACTACTTTGATTCTGATTTTTGAACGCACCCATATGATTGGTGTATTAACAGTTCTTGGTATGAAGCGCTGGGTTCAAAAGAAAATTTTTATTCGCTATGCAGCAAAAATATTAATCTATAGTATAATGATCGGAAACATATTGGGATTCGGCTTATGTTATTTGCAGGATAAATTTAAACTCATCAAATTGAGTGAGGCGGATTATTACTTATCTTACGCACCTGTGGATCTTTCTATTATGCCTGTGATACTTTTGAATATCTTATATTTTACACTCATTCTACTTTTTTTGTTGCTACCAACGATAATTGTTCAATCCATACATCCCGTCAAGGCGCTTAAGTTCAGATAAGCTTTTGGAAGAAATAGGCAATAGGCAAGGAGCAATTAAATACAATTAACTATAAGGAACCTAATATTTTTTATAAAATCATATAGACAAGATATTAATTTCCTCATAGCATTTATTTTATTGCTCCTTGCCTCTTGCTCCTTGCCTTATTCTTAAAAAGAAACTCAATACTTTAAAAAATTTGCAACATTGGTCTGATTTTTGTTAAATTTGCGATTGAATTATTTCAAATCAAGATGTTAAAAATTATCAGCGAACAGAATTCAGATGATCCGTTATTATGCCATTGGAAAAAATACATTCCAGGAAACAGATTCTCTGCAAACCTGTTCCTGGATTAATCTTTCACCACCTTTTCTGTCTGGTGAATTGGATGAATTTGCCACAACACTTGGAATAGAGTCCGACTTCCTTACAGACCCATTGGACATAGAAGAGAGGGCTCGTTATGAAAAATACGACGAAGCACGGAGTATCATTTTTAATATGCCTGTTATCAATGAAACGGAAAAAGAAAATGATCCGATTTTTATTACAGTCCCAATGGGAATCATTCAATGCCAGGGAAAAATCATTACGATTTGCAGTGTAGAATCTCCAGTTATAGAAAAATTTCTGGACAATAAAGTCAAAAATTTTAATCCAGCCAATGAGACCTTGTTCATTTTGCAATTATTCGAACAAACAGTACGCTTATTCCTGGAGTATCTCAAGAAACTAAACATGAGAAGAAATTTGATCGAACAGGAACTATATCATTCAAGCCGAAGTGAAGAACTCCGGAGCTTACTTCGTATTGAAAAAAGCCTTGTGTATTTCGTAAATTCCTTAAGTGCAAATGAGCTACTTAAATTAAAAATGAAACGAACGGATTTTCTTGGGATCCGCGATCACGAAGATCATACTGAATTGTTTGAAGATATTATCGTCGACAACAATCAGGCACGCGAAGTTGCACAGTTATACACAAACATTCTTAATGGCACCATGGAAGCATTTGTTTCTATCATTTCCAATAACCTGAATAAATTCATCAATCGACTGACCGTAATAACCG
>JAYVIT010000335.1:0-4618 GCA_043769965.1 Saprospiraceae bacterium | reverse complement strand
TGTTCTATTGCCTTGCCCCAATCTGAATTTAGTTCGTATGCCTTTGCAAGTGAAAAATGTGCTAACGTTGAATTCGAATCAATCAAAATAGATTTTAATCCAATTTCTACTGATTTTTCTTTGTTAAATAAATTGTTATAACTGGCTGTTACATTTGCATAAGGATAGACCCATTTAGGTGATTGCAAAATGGCTTGATTAAAATATTTAATTGCAACTTGATAATTTTCAAATCTCCTTTCCAACAATCCCATTTCATTATAAGTGTATGCTGCATTTGAATCCATTGCCAAGGTTTTGTTTTGTTCAATCATAGCTAAACGAAAAAGTGAAGTATCTTTAATTCGCTCACCTCGAAGACGAAGATTCAAACCTGTGAAATAATGCTCCCTTGCTTTGATAGTCTTAAATAAGTAATGTGTTTCACCTAATAATTCAGCCGCTCTATTCAAATACAAAGGAAATCGTTCGTACTTATCATCATAACTCCAGCGTTTTTTCAATTCTTTGGGATCTGCTTTCAAATAGTCATTAATAGCTTGTTGCGCTTCATCCTGCAATGCTGCCGCAAAGTTGCTTTGAATGCTTGCTAATTCAGATGCAATAAATGGCTTGTCTTTTATTTGTTGATATAAGGACCAGGCCGAATTTTCTTCAGGATAAATTAAATGTCCTTCCTTCAATGCCTTCTTAAACTGATTGTATTTTTCTGTTAGCTTTGGATCTGTTATAGTTTGTGCAAAAGCATCAACTTTTTTATCTATCTTTTCATTGCTTGCCAACAGTTCTTCTGAATACAGATTTTCATTTTTCTGCAATGCTAAAAAACTGTTTTGATCCACGGCACTAATCATTGTTCCTTTATTTCCAATAGCCATTGGAATCTGAATCCTGGGTGCTGTGGCTTCCGGAATTTTATCTCCCAAAAAACGGTCGATTTCAAAAAGTGAAACATTGCCATCTTTATTCAAGTCCGCAAATCCGGTAATGCCATTTAAAAAATAATAAGAAAAAACACCGCGTCCTCCTCCCCATTCTGGACCTTCCAGTGAAAGTTCGTCAGGTTGGCAAGACATGATTTTAATTTCATTCGCATATTGCTTTGCAAGATTTGCAGCAGTTGCATGAGATCCACCGATTTCGCTTCCAGCCAATTTTCCGGAACGACAGGCATCTGTGATTACAATAACTTTTGCTTTTGATTGCAGTGATAGTGTTGAAATGATTTCCTGTAAATAAATTAATCCAAATGTTCCACCTCCCATATAGACTTTAGCAGGTGCATCCCAGCATAGTAAAAATCCAGGTTGCGTGATTGTCTTGCGTTCTACATCCCCATGCCCAGAAAAATAAATAATCGCCTGATCATTTTCTTTAGCATGTTCCATCAGCCAATCTAAGGCAGCAGCGAATTGTCCAGCAGTTGCTTTTTCATTTAGCAAACTTTTGATATGACTCTCTTCGATTTTACCTCCAGCAGGACTCTTCAAATACTGCACGAATGCAGCAGCATCTCTATGTGCGTATTGCAGATCCGGTATCTCCGGATTTTGATAATCCGAAATACCGACTACTACTGCCCAGGTATTTCCAATTGCCGCATTAGTTTTAGCTGACACAGGAGTAACCCCTTTAGTAACCTGTGCTTTAATACTAAGTGTAGATAAAGCCAAGATTCCAATCCATAAAAAATAAAAAACCAGAATCTGTTTCATTTTCTTTTTGTGTATCAAGCTTGGAAGCAAGACGCTCGCAAGAACATATCCTTTTTTATTATTAAGGCATTACAGCTGCATCCGCCATTTCAAATGCACTTCCTCTCGCCCAAAATGCAGCATGCATCATATTGACCAAATTATTATTAGCGTCTTTCTTCTTCAGTTGTTTAAAAATTTGCGCTGCATCATAAAACCAATCGTCATCTTCCAACACAACAGTTTCCATCAACGAACGGGTAGTGGCATCAGCAGTTGCATAAATTTTAGACTTGGATAATTTTGCTATTACCGATTTTTTTGCATCCATTGTTTCAATTGCAAATTGATAGGAATTAGAAACAATCTCTCCATTGTCCACAGAAGTAACCATCCATGAATACTGTTCTTCATGATTGATGACCAGTTTCTTTAAATCGATATCTGCAAATGTATCTTTCACAATTACAGAATGAATTTCTTTTTTATTTTGATCCATAATTTGGACTTTATATGAATTAGTGCCAGAAGGTCTTGACCAGGAAAAATGTGTAGTCTTTGCTTCGAGTTTTCCAATTGGCAATATCAAATAAATCTTTTTACCAGATCCTCCCCAACCATCCTTTTGACCAGTTCCCCATCCATCTTTTTGTCCTGTTCCCCATCCATCCTTCTGTCCAGTTCCCCAACCATCTTTCTGCCCGGTTCCCCAACCATCTTTCTGCCCAGTTCCCCAACCATCTTTCTGTCCCGTTCCCCAACCATCTTTTTGACCAGTTCCCCATCCATCCTTCTGCCCTGTCCCCCATCCATCACCACCTAAACCTTTAGGATCGGTAATTTTTGCCCAACCGGAGTTGTGGCCATTTGCAACAAGAGCCAGCTGTGCGGCAGAAACCATAAAATCTGCGACCTTACCATCCACATTGAGACTTCTCATATTTTCCTTACCACCACATACTTTTTTCAAAGAGTTTTTTCCGGTCGCCAATTTTTTATACGATCCATTGCAAAAAATCATAGCTGATGTTTTTTTAGGCAATGTCACTACACCATTCGGATCTAAAACTGCACCGGATGCAATTCGCGTCGGCATATTTGTGCCATTCGCGTAACTTACTTTTCCTGTAGACGACACCACAATGATTGGTGAATTCTGTCCAATCACCATCGAAAGTGAAAACAGGAAAGAAATAAAAAATACGATTTGTTTTTTCATTTTATTTTGTTTTTAGATTTTTAAAAAGGCTCCCGCGATTCCGCGGGATAAATTCCGGCTGTGGGCTTATAATTTTAAAAAAATTGTTTTATTTGAATTTACAAATTAACTATCTATTTATTTTAATTAATTTTTGTTTTATTTTTCAATTGCGCTTTGCTTCTTGTTCCTTTAGTCTTCCTACAAGCCGCTTTCGCGGTTCCTTCACTTAAATCACTGTCGTGCTTTATCTGCCAGTAGGCAGAACCGTTCAGTCATTTCTTGCCACTTGCCAACTTCTTCTTCTTCCTCCTATCCTTCCTCCTTCTGATAAATTATCCACCGCTCCAGTTTATTATGATTTCCCAATATAAATATCAAGGCTTTGTATATCATGATCTGGCCTTTGGATGTTTCGATAGTTGTATGCGGATCACCATACGCCGTGATGATTGCTTTTCGATCACTTCCTATCGCAATTTTTCTAGCAGTTTCACCTTTATATACATTGTTTGTGCAATGAAAAAAGGTTTTAGTTCCTTCCTTTTCATTTTCACCGATAAATAAAAAAGAAGAAGGCCCTTGCCTTTCAATCTGGTGAAACTTTATATTCTTGTTTATAGTAGTTGATTTTAAATCCTTAAAAGAATCTTCGAGAATCAGACTTTTCAAATTCTGTTTATCGATTTGTTCGGGTTTTGTTAACCCACCGAACGTCGTTTTTTCAGCATTCAATGTTTCACCATTTAAAAATTTGAGATTGATGGCTGCCAGGCTGCTGCCTGCGGAGGCTGCGGATTCAAATAATTTTTTTGCTTTATCTGTATTTCCCTTTTTCGCTTCCAAAATACCCAACAATATCTCAATATCGGTAATGATTTTGGTATCCTTATTTTTTAGAGCAATGGTTCTAGCTTCAATGTCACTATAAAATTGCGCACGCTCCGAATCGCCGATCAATGCAAAAGCACAAGCCTTATTCAAATACGCCGGTGCATAATTCGGATCTAAACTGATAGCAGCATCAAAGTGCAATATGGCTTGTTTAATGAGTTGTTCTCGAACATTAGCGAAACCTTGTCCTTTTGCTGAAGACCTCAGATCGAGTTGCATTGGGTATCTGAATTTTAATTCACTTTCACTAAAATATTGAAGCGCGTCTAACAATGCAGTCACTCCGAGATTATTATAAATCTCACGGCTTTGATATTCGAGTAAAACATATTGGTAATAATTAAAGGCTTCTGAATAATTGCCAACAGCGGTCAACATATTTGCCATATCAAAAACCTCGATTAACGACTTCAATTTTTCTGAAGTCCGTTTACTCATCACCTGCCGATCAGACAGAGATGGATAACCGGAAATTTTGTTTGGTAATTTGTAAGCTTTATAAAGTGTATTAATGATTTCACTTCCTTTATTAAAAAAACCGAATCCCGCAGAATACGCTAAAAATCCACCGAGATAATCGGCTTCGGTTTCATTAGCAACATCATCCTGTATGCTATCGAGTTTCATGCCAATGGCCAGATCTTTAAAGTCAGAAACAAATCCTCTTTTCCAGGCATGCTTTTCATAGTAATGAGTGAGTTCGTGCCCTAATAAAAATGCAATCGCTGCATCTGTTGAATCACCAAATGTAGCACATACATCATAAGCTTTTTCTTCAAGATCAATTTCCAGTTTATCATAATCCATACTGGCTACATATCCATCTGATTTT
>JAYVIT010000334.1:0-4448 GCA_043769965.1 Saprospiraceae bacterium | reverse complement strand
GCTAAGCTACCATAATTTTTAATTGAATTTAACCTGTGGGTGTTGGCAGGCTCGAACTGCCGACCTCCGCCCTGTCAAGGCGGCGCTCTGAACCAACTGAGCTAAACACCCTTTGGAAATAGGTCGCAAAACTATGCATTCTGGCTCAACAAACAAAAAGAATTAATGCTTACTTGAATAAGCTTGCGTTTTGGTCTATTTTTGTGAATTAAATAATGTTTGTAAATTATGTTTGAAATACCTGATTTCGGTAGTTTGGAAATTATACTCAGCTTTTTGACTTTAACTTTTTTAGAAATTGTGTTAGGTGTCGATAATATTATTTTTATTTCGATCACGGCAGCAAGATTGGATGAAAAAGAACGAAAGAAAGCAACAACTTCCGGATTAGTTGCAGCAATGGTACTTAGGATAGTTTTGCTATTTGGTCTGAGTTTTCTTACCGCCATGCAAAAACCATTGATAGTAATTGAAACGTCCTGGTTGCAAGCTGGATTTTCAATTCAAAGTTTAATTCTGATACTTGGTGGTTTTTTTCTAATGTATAAAAGCGTAACTGAAATACATCACAAGTTGGAAACTGAGGATGCAGATTTAACTATGGGTAAAAACCGAAAACTAAGTTTAAAGCAAGCAGTTTTTGAAATTACAGTGATCAATTTGATTTTTAGTTTGGATTCCATTTTAACTGCAGTAGGAATGACTAATGGAATTCAAGGAGCATTGTGGATCATGATTTGTGCTGTTGTATTATCAATTGTGATTATGATTGGATTTGCTAATCCTGTTGGAAAATTTGTCAACGAACATCCAACAGTGCAAATGCTGGGATTGTCATTTTTAATTTTGATTGGATTTATGTTGATCGCTGAAGGCTCTCATTTAGCAAATCTTACTATAGGTGGAGGTGGTGTCGGTACGATTCCAAAAGGCTATCTTTATTTTGCAATAGCATTTGCTCTGTTTGTTGAATTTTTAAATTTGAGGTTGAGGAAAAAAAGAATAAGACCAATTCAATTACATGGTATTCAGGAAGACGCAAAAGAAGCAGGATACTTTAACAATAAAAAATAAAAGGGATGTTTCAATTGACAAGAGATTTGATTTTTTTTGATGTTGAGACAACAGGACTTCATGTCATCAGAGATAGGATATTGCAAATTGCGATGATAAAATATTTTGAAGATGGAAGTGAAGCTAAAGAACTTTCGATGATTATTAATCCTGGTATTCCAATTTCCGATGAAGCTTTTAAAGTGCATGGAATTGGTCCGAAAGAAGTAGCTAATAAGCCTACTTTTAAAGAGGTGGCACAACAGCTATTTGATTTTATCGGACATTCAGATTTGGCAGGATACAATTCGAATCGGTTTGACATTCCAATGCTTTCTGAAGAATTTGCCAGATATGGTTTTGATTTGGATTTGGATAAGAGAAAACTAATTGATGTGCAACGAATTTTCTATAAAATGGAACCACGTACATTAAAAGCGGCTTACCAGTTTTATTGCAGCGAGGAACTAAAAGATGCCCATGATGCGTTGATAGACGTTCGTGCCACAGTAAAAGTACTGGAAGGACAGTTGTCAAGATATAAAGGCAAAGATTACTTGGGAGAGGAAGGAGAGATATTAGAAAATCCTGTGATTAATGATATGCAGGCACTTCATGATTTTACAAATGACTTAAAGACTCCTGATGTAACTCAAAAGTTGAGATACAATGATCAGGGTATAATTGTTTTCAATTTTGGGAAATATACAGGCATGACATTTGACCAGGTGTGGGTAAAAGAATCGAATTATTTTTATTGGATACTGGACAAAGAATTCTCTTATCAGGTTAAAAATATTATTAAGAAATATATCAAGGACCGAGAAGGCAAGAAATAGAATTTTGCTTCCATATTGACTTTAACTTCTGATAGATTTGTAAACCTTTTATCATTATTAAACGTATCCATATTGTCACTTAATTTAAAACACATGAGTAAATTCATTTTAACTTTTATCTTGTTATGCTTTTTATTTATTTCCTGCGATAAAAATGATCCTGATTTAACGGGTAAAGGAAGTTTGGAACTTGTATTTAAAGCAAGGTTTGATACGCAAGCAATGGTACAGGGAAGTCAAAATGTATATGATTATTTTGGCCAGGGGACAATTTATTTTGACAGGGCAGATATTTTGTACAGCGATTTGAAATTGCAGAGTTCTACAAATTCAGTCCTGGTTAAAGATGTAGATTATGTATCATTAATGCAACATCACACATCGATTGCATTAGCAGAAGAAGGACTAAAAGTAAAATTTGAGAATATTCCGAGTGGCAGCTATGATTCACTACATTTTAATGTAGGATTGACTCCAGATCAGAATAAAACGAAACCAGCGGATTATTCATTAACTCATCCACTTGCAGAGGGTACAAGGTATTGGTCTGCATGGAACTCCTATATATTTTCTAAAACGGAAGGTATATTTAATAATGGAATGAACAATCCATTCACATACCATTCCGGATTTGATGGTGCAATGCAATCACTTCGCTTTGTTAAAAACATTGCAATCAATGACAATCAAATTACAAAAATTGAGATCTGGATTGATTATAAAAAATTATTTGAAGAAGGAGCAACTGGCATTGACATACCGAATAACTCTCAAATACACAATATGAGTTCTTTAATGCTGTCATTTATGAACCGATTTCAAAATGCGGTAAGTATTAAATAGTAGAAGTTGATTCATTCTATGAGATGGATGTATTTACTCTTAATAATTGTGATTGCATGCAATGACGATACCAAACCAGATCCTGGTGATCTTTCTCATATTCCATATTCTCCGGAAGCTTATGTTTTGACTATTCCAAAGGGATTGCCAAAATTGCCTGATAGTATCATTGGTAATTTGACGAAAGAAGGAGTGCAACTTGGCAGACATTTATTTTACGATCCGATTTTGTCATCGGATAGCACGATGTCTTGCGCAAGTTGTCATAATCCACATAAAGGATTTACGGATAATCTTGCAGTTAGTCCCGGGGTCACTGGAATGGTTGGTAACAGAAGCTCAATGACTGTGTTGAATGCCATTTATTCAAATAGATATCCTGGCTTCAATAATGTGGGTTTGTTCTGGGATGGCAGGTCTGATAATCTGGAGAAACAAGCCATTGAACCAGTTCAAAATCCAATAGAGCTCCACGAAGTCTGGCCCAATGTAATTTTAAAATTAAAAAGACATTCCAATTATCCGGAAATGTTCCGCAAGTCTTTTGGAATTGCTTCAAAAGAAGAGATCACAAAAGAATTAGCAGTTAAAGCGATTGCTCAGTTTGAAAGCATTTTACTTACCGGTGGCAATTCAATTTATCAAAGGCAGCAACGCGGTGAAGTTTTTTATGAAGCTGATCAGCAGGAAGGTGAAGATTTATATTTCAATCAGGATTTGTTGATTCCTGATGCTCAATGTTTCCATTGTCATGCAGATCCGTTACTTATGGCGAATGACTTTTTTAATAATGGAATTGATTCTGTCAAAAGCCTGGATGATTTCAAGGATAAAGGACGTGGTGCAGTAACCAATGTGCGGTTTGACAATGGCAAGTTTAAGGCTCCCACACTTTATAATATTGCATTGACAGCTCCTTATATGCACGATGGAAGATTCAAAACCCTTGAAGAGGTTATAGACCATTATAATTCTGGAGGCCACGCATCAGAAAACAGGAATGCCTTCATTTTTCCCCTGGGTTTAAATAATCGTCAGAAAAAGAGTCTTCTGGCATTTCTCAAGACCTTGACGGATACTACTTATTTGCAAAATCCGGATGTTTTAAGTCCATTCTAAGGATTTTTAAATTTTTTTAAGCTATTAATTGGGTGTTTTTTGCCCAAATCACAATTTATATAATTTTTTATAACTACCAAATATGTATATATTGTATACTAAATGGTTGATTTGCAGCAACTAAGTTACATATTCATGTCACATATATATTATTTAAATATGACAATGCTCCTTTTTTGTACTTGGTTAGGCTTTTAAATCATCGGATACTTGTACTGTGATTGTTTAACAAAGGGAAAGAATACAATCAGAATGCCGGTAAACGTATCGGCGAACCGTAAAATCGGATATGTTCATGGGATTAAAATTTGTTAATAGGGAGCTGTGTCCTAAATTACATAGCTCCTATTAACAAATTGTTCCAGATCGTATCAATCAACATGAATTCGTCTATTTAATTTTTATAAGCCATTTCGGTATATGTTCATGGGATTATCAATAGCCGGCTGACGCCTTCAACCGGCTATTTTTTAAAAGAATTAAAGTGTACTTTCTGATAAATCTATTTCAAAACGAAAAACAGAAAAGGTCCTGCAAAAGCGCAGGACTTTTTTTTTGTGGGTATGTGAACTCTATTCGCCATCAAAATAACCC
>JAYVIT010000333.1:0-23985 GCA_043769965.1 Saprospiraceae bacterium | reverse complement strand
AATATTTTATTCTAAAAAATTAAATTCTGAATTTACAAAATAATTTACTTCCATCGATGGAGAGTATTGTGATCAAGAATCTTTCGTTCTTTTGCAGTCACTCAAAAGAACGAAAAATCCCGCTAGCGGGAGAAATAAGGCGCTTGCCCACTCACAAAGCATCAGCTCCTATTTTTCTATCCCGAAAGCTTTCGGGATTTTTTGCTTCACCTAATAGTTAAACTCAGGTTCATTTAATAAAAGAATCTCCTTAATAACATCAGCGAAAAATACTCGCCACGAGCTGTATTTCGAACGGATACTCCGATTAATAAAAGTTAAGGCATTTCTTGCTCCCCAACTTTTTAACCTGACCCGTAATCGGCTGTTCAATAAGCTAGTCGAAATGCCTACAGTGAGAAGGCCGAAAGGTTTACAGTGTGCTTGTCGAAACGTTTACAGTGAGCTTTTCGAACTGTCAGTCAACGGTCAATTATTACCAGAATCCAAAATCTGACTGCGCGGAATAAGCCGGTTCAAATTCTTTTATCATGGCGATGATAAAATGGCGGGGGTTGCTTACATTCTTCAATTCATTCAATTGGGCTGCGTGTAATTTTAATTTTCTTTCTTGCATCATTTTATCATAATCTATTCGGTATTTGGCATTTTTTTCCGTGTAGTTAAGCCAGATGTTGATTTCATGCCACCTGGGATCCATTTTGATAAATTGTTTCTTCTGACGCAGATCGCTTATTTGATCATTTAAAACTTCGATGTACAATTTAAGGGTATAGTTATCTGCCAAGGATTCCTGATTTTTATTCATCCATTCTATTTCCAGTTTCAGCAGGGTGTAGAAATCTTTATTTTCATTAGCTATATTGACCTGCTTCATCACTTGTTCGCGTTCCAATTTTTCTTCTTCATTCATATGAGCATCTGGATGAAGAATTTTAGCCAGTGCCAGGTATATTTTCCGGATACTTTTTTCTTTTAATTCTTCTTTTGTTTTTTGCAGTTGAATTTTATCGGTAGCTTTTTTAGATTTTTTTCCAGAAGTAAACCTGGAATTATGTTGATCGATGTGTTCTTTCACCTTTTCTTCCAGATTCTTCATGCTTTCCTCTGAATCATCGATTTCATCGGGATCGATATCAAGCCCCAATGTTTCCCATATCAAACTGGATAAATCTTCTTTCATTTCTTCTTTCTCATATTCAAGCCGCTCATTAAATGTATGGTCCGGATTCCAGCGGTTGAATATCTCGATGCATTTTTCATCAGGCTGGATTAACCCGATTGCTTCATCAAATATTTGCGATATCGTAAAACCCAGAATCTCGTTTTGCCTTTTTGAAAGTTTGATTTCCTGACTTCTTCTGTCTAGAAGCTCAATCATTTCGAACTGATATTCCGAAAACGTCAATAAACCAGGCCGGTAATTCAATAAATAATAGTCAAGTATATTTTGATATTTAATTTGAGCGGATTCTATTTCTCCTTGTAACTTTTCTATGGAATTACATAACTTGTTGAATTGCAGATGTTCCTTTTCCAATTTTCCTTTTTGGGAAGGAATAATTTTTACAGACGTGATTTTGGGATCAGACAACAGATTTTTCATTTAAGATGAATTGAAGATCAAAAATAAAAAATGAAAATAATATGTTCGCAACGATTTTAATGAATTCAATCAAACGTGCGATAGAAATGTTTGATCATGAGTCGGTAGTAAGTTGTCCTATTTGAAAGATTGATGGTGACCTGCCTTTTTTTTGGAGAGTTTGCCGACCTGTTGTATAAAAAATCAACCTATTCAAATAACATACTTATACTTCTACATAATTCTCACCCATTGGCATAATTCTTGCGTAACTTGCTAAAAATCAAATACAATGAAAAATACTACTTCTTTAAAAAGTGGACTTCAGCTTATGATGTCCATTTCTCTATTTTTTTTGCTTTCAGCACTTACATCATGTACAGAAAAAGCTGAAAAGAAAGAAACTGCACCAATGCCTGCAGCACAAACTTCCGCACCTGCTGAGATCATTTGGCATGTCAAAGCGATTCATCCGGATGGACGAATGCTTGATGTTAAAGCATTGGATAAAGACGGAAAAATTTATGCTGTAAAAGCTGTGGTTGAAGATGGCAATTTACATTTAATCAATGTAAAGGCGATGATAAATGGTAAAAAAATGTCAGTTAAAATGCTTTCAAGTGAGGAATCAAATATTCCAGTTAAAGCTATTGGAGACGATGGAAGTATTTATGACATCAAAGCATTGACTCCCGAAGGTGATAAACTTGATGTAAAAGGAATACGTGGAGCTGGAAAAATTATTAACCTAAAAGCAGTTTCTAAGAATGGAGAATTGTATGGTGTAAAAGCCATTTCACCTAAAGGTCAATTTTATGATGTGAAAGGAGTAAAGATGTCTGATGATAAAGTGGAAATGAAATTAGCCGGAGTGGATGTATATGCACATGTCAAAGCACTTCCTCAATCTGGTGGCAGCATACTTGCTGATTCAATCTGGCATATTAAAGCCATCCACCCGGATGGAAGAATCCTGGACGTAAAAGCATTGGATAAAAATGGAAAAATCTTTGCGGTAAAATCAATAATGGCTAACGGCGAAATGCATATGATGGATATAAAAGCATTCATCAATGGAAAAGCATTACCTGTCAAAGTATTGACAAGCGATGATCAAAATGCTCCTGTTAAAGCAATTGGTGAAGATGGTACTATTTATGACATCAAAGCTCTAACTGCAGAAGGAGATAAATTGGATGTGAAAGGTGTAAATCGCGCAGGAAATATTTTGCAAATAAAAGCAATCGCAAAAGATGGACAATTCTACGGCGTCAAAGCAATCTCTCCATCCGGATTATTGCATGATGTAAAAGGTGTAAAGATGACGGATGAACGCATCGAAACAAAAGTACATGGAGTTGATGTGTTTGCACATATCAAAGCACTTCCTGAAGTGATTGAGGAATAGTGATGAGTTAAATTGTTACATTGTTAAATTGTTAAATTGTTAAATTGTTAAAAAAACAATTCCTGCTTGTCTGGTCAGGCGAGCGTAATTAAAAAATATATTGGTCATTAGATTCATTTCTAATGGCCTTTTTTTATTATGTTGTTGCAAGTTTACAACTTGCATTGTGTTGTTGCAAGTTTACAACTTGCAACTTTTACTACGAAGCACCAGATCTAAATCATTGCAACGATCTTCAAAATGAATGTCAACATACAAATTCGCCCGGCTGGTTTACGAAACCTTCAATTATCAATTGTAAAATCGACAACTATTTATAGTGTAATTTTTTTATCTTTACTTACATTCAGACTTAACCGAAAATATTATTTTCATTTCAATTAGAATGCTATGAAATGTGTTGTTGCAAGTTTTTAACTTGCAACTCCCAATTTGCTATGATACTAAATATTCATCTATTATAGCAACCATAAGATTTGTAACTTCGTACAAGTTTGGCATTAATCCATATGAACTAATTCGAACAATACTATTTACTATGCGAATCATGATTTCGAAATTTACTTTCCTGCTGCTTGTAATTGGAACACTGCAATTGTTTTTTTTGGAAAGCATTTCCAGTCAATGCTTCACTTGCTTAGATGCTCCAACGGGAACCATTTTCTGTGATGATTTTGATGACAACATTCCATTAGATCAAAAATATTTTGAAATAAACAACAACAATGGAGATTTCATCCGAATGGATCAAATAGGTAGAGACAATACTTTTGGAATGCGGGTGAAATGGCAAAAAGGAGAAATAAGCGCTGGCGGATTGTCAAAGTCATTTGGCAAAACACCTCAGGCTTATATTGGAAAAAATGCTGCTCAACCAAACAACTCTTTTAATGAAATTTATTGGCGAATGGATGTCAAATCACAAGCCGGATGGACAGGTGGCGGTCCTGCGAAATTGAGCAGAGCGATGTGTCTGGCAAATAGCAATTGGGCACAGGGCATGATGGCACATATTTGGTCAGGTCCAAATAACAATTTGGGAATGGACCCAGCAAGTGGAATTGGAGTAGATGGAAAAATTAAATCGACAAAATACAATGACTTCAATAATCTGCGATGGCTTGGATGGAAACCAGGAAATATAGATCTGTATAGTACCGCAAATTCTGGAAAATGGTATTGCATAGTTGCACACGCCAAATTAAATACACCAGGTTTGAAAGATGGAATTTTTGAATTTTGGATCAATGACACTTTACAAGCATCTTCTACAAATTTGGATTGGCATAGCACCTGGAACAACGATCCAAATAACTTACACATAAACGCCATCTTTTTTGAAAACTATTGGAATGATGGATCACCGGTCGAACAAGAACGATATTTTGACAATCTGGTCATAAGTACAAAACCCATCCCATGCAATTGTAAAGTTACTAAAGTAAATAATCAAATAAATGAAACTGGGATTAATATTTCACCAAATCCGATACAAGATGCTATTACTATTGAAATTCCTGAATATCTTTTACCAGTGGCGATTTCGATATATGATTTGGATGGTAAAATGATTTTAGAAAAGAAAATTATTAAAACAATAACATCACTTGATGTATCAGAATACAATTCTGGTTTTTATTTATTAAAAGCAGATGAATTTAAAGCGGTTAAATTCTACAAAGAGTGAAGAGTTGCAAGTTGCCTGCCTGCCGCAGGCGGGCAAACTTGAAACAACGCAGTGCAAGTGCAAATTTGCAACTACGGAATTGCAAGATCGAATTCTATAAACTATTTATAATTTCAATACAAGCATCAAAATTATTCAAGCCCTCCAGGCTTATAACTGTATTTGCCCTTTAACCGTGGGTTGCACCCACGGCTATATTATTAAAGCCCTTCGGGCTTGAAGACTTACAAATATGATTGTTGATTAAATATTTATAGGTAATGAACTCTAGTGTCGAAAAAATTAATTTTTCATTCTTTCCCTTCTTCATTCCTTCATTGTCAATGGACGGTCGTCGATGGTCGGCGGTCAACTTTTAATTGTACCTGCGTTTCAAAAACCATTCATTATCATTGATACTAATACCGAAATGAATCATGAAATAATTTTCTGTCAATTGGCTTTCCAATTTACGTTGACCGAAATCAAAGTTTAAATGGACCATAGCATCTTGTCTTAAAAATACAATTGGATAACCCCAACCAAAAGTAACACCTAAACTCTTTGCCTGATCGCCATCAATATTCCGGTAATCATTCCCAATATATGCACCGAAGCGGTAAACTGATTTTTTGAAAAATTTATCAAAACCACTGAGACCGGGTTTATACCATCCACCTATTTGAAATTGTGTGGTTGATTTAGTTCCTCCAATAAGTCCATTTGGAATTTCTGCATTATCCCAGGCATCATAATTCAAAGAAGTCATCAAACCATATTTGTCTTTGTGACTATAATATACACCAGCTTTGAATCCAAATGGCAACTGCCCTTTGTCTTCCTGTTCATTGAGATATAGCACCGTGTCCGCAACTTCAATGTTTTCCTCAAATCTCGTGACATGTAAAGCAGAATGCGTGGTTGTAAAATTTGCAGGAAGGTTTATTGTCAATCCGGCAGAAAATAATTTTTTGCGTTGAGAATTGTCTTTATTGATTTCTTTTTGATTGAGAATTTTTCTATAAATAAATCCAATTGTTGGGCGCCAGCCACTCACATGATATTTATCGGTTAGATATGAATCATATGAAGATGGCAAACCGGCATACAATAAGTTTTGATAATAATTCAGATTTCCAAATAGATAATTCATTTGCAATCCAATAGCAAGATCCTTATATCGGTATGAAAATCCAAGTTGGAAAGCATTAACCAATCCATCACCATTTAAAAATCGATAAATGGAAGTGGTGTCTTGGTTATTTCTAAGCAGGACTGTATCCGTTAATTCAGATTTATAACCCACAGATGAAAATGGCGTCAAACCAAATTGTAGGGCATATGAATGTTTGTGATTCTTTCGATCCAAAAGTTCATTTATTGAATTTCTAAGTGGAATGGCAAAGTAAATATGATTTAAACCTCCGGTCCAACCTCTGGACGTATTTTTCTTAATGTCTTCAAGACTATTATACTTTGCAAAAATCCCTAGTTCAACATCAGTTTGTCGCAGAAAAGCGACTGAAGCGGGATTCAATGGATTATAAAATTGATCTGATATATAAGCCGTGCCGGCATTTGACATTCCGGACATCCATCCCGTTGACATTGCTCTGAGATCTCCCAGTACATAGCGCGACATTGGAGAATTATCCGTGTTTTGTGCTTTTAGGCTAAATATTAAAAACAGGACAATCAAGCCTGTAAAATGAGTTGATAAATACTTCATTGATAGTTTAAGATGTTGTTTAGACCTTTCAATACTAGGTAAGGCTCCGCAAAATTGTCAATTTTCAGCTGATTTACCAAAAAAGGAGCCGTTCCACCTGTGATAATACACTTTAAATCAGCATTATCTTGCTTTAACCTGTCAAAATACCCCTCAATTTCCATCACGATACCTTGAAATCCACCATTATGCAATGCTGACATTGTAGTATTTCCAAGAAACCCTAAATCTGAATCCAGATTTAGGACCCTGGGTAAATTTGCGGTGAATTGATGCATAGCTTTCCAGCGCATACCCAATCCTGGCGCTATATTTCCACCAATAAACACGTGATTTTTATCGACCAGATCAAAAGTAACACAGCTACCCGCATTCACAACCAGCAAATTCTCACTTGGAAATTGCGAGATGGCACCAACCATTGCAGCAACTCGATCCGTACCAAGGCTCAAAGGGGTTTTATAGTGATTTTTTAATGGTGTTTTGATATTTGAATCCAGTTTGATCAACTTGTCTTTTTGATGAATTGAATACAACCAAGCCGGATTTGCCTTTATTACTGAAGAATAAATTCCTTTAGAAATAGATTTATTTGCCAACCATTCTTTGATTTTTGGTTCATCATTATGCTCAAATACACTGAATTGAATTAATACATCATTTTCAAACAAGGCCATTTTAATCCTCGAGTTACCAATATCGATACAGAGATTTAATGCCATTAATGTTTGAAATGCCTGATTCCGGAAAATACCATGGACAATCCCAATTCATCGGCCCTGACTATACTTTTATTATCGTTTACAGAACCACCCGGTTGTATAATTGCTTTTACACCTGCTCCTGCTGCGATCTCGACGCAATCCGGAAATGGAAAAAATGCTTCGGACGCAAGTACGGCCCCTTCCGTTTTAAAACCCATGCGTTCTGCTTTTTTAATTGCTTGTTCGCAAGCATCCACTCTGGAAGTTTGGCCACATCCCATTCCTATTAATTGCTGATTTTTCACAAGAGTAATTGCATTTGATTTCAAATGCTTCACACAAATAGAAGCAAATAATAGATCATTAATTTGTTGTTCCGTTGCACTTATTTTAGAAACTTGTTTCAGCTCTTGTTTTTTGGAAGTGTGTAAATCCAAATCCTGTTTGACCAAACCATTTATTGCAGTTCGAATTGAAGTGGTATGCTCTGGATATTTTTTTAACTTTATTAAAATTCTGTTCTTCTTAGCAGCAAGCAATTGAATGACATCTTGATCGTAATCCGGCGCAATTAGTACCTCATAAAATAATTCATTTATTTTTTCTGCGGATGCTATATCCAGTTTCTTGTTGCAAATAAGTATACCACCAAATGCAGATACCGGATCACAAGCCAGTGCGTCTATCCATGCCTGATGCAAGGTTTCACGAATGGCAATACCGCATACATTGGTGTGTTTGAGAATAGCGAAACAAGGGGCACCTTCTTTGAATTCCCTCATAAGGTTAATCGCGGAATCTAAATCAAGAAGATTATTGTAGGATAATTCTTTACCAGAAAGGATGTCAAGACATTCATTTAAATTGCCAATAAATTTAGCTTTTTGATGTGGATTCTCTCCATAACGCAAATCAATTTCGTCATCACTGTTCTTATGAATGAGCGCATTCCCTTGAAAATAGTTGAGTATACATGTATCATAACTACTACTGATTTCAAATGCTTTAGTTGCAAGTGTTTTTCTCAAATCCAATGAAGTAATGGCATTATTTTGAATAATATCATACAATTGTGGGTATTCCGCAGAAGAAGGAATAACTACAACATCTTGAAAATTTTTAGCTGCAGCTCGAATTAATGAGATTCCCCCAATATCAATTTTTTCAATAATCGAGGCTTGATCGGTTGTCGTCCGCAATGTTTCTTCAAATGGATACAAATCCACGACAACCAGATCGATCATTGGAATTTGAAAATGTGCAAGCTGACTTAAATGATCGTCGTTTCGAATAGCTAAAATGCCACCGAAGACTTTTGGGTGAAGTGTTTTAACCCTGCCACCAAGTATAGAAGGATAATCTGTTATTTCCTCTACAGAAATTACAGGAATATCCAATTCTTCAAGGTAGTCTTTGGTGCCACCTGTTGAATAAATGACGACTCCCAATTCGTGAAGAAGTTTGGCAATTTTATCGAGACCTTGCTTGTGATAAACTGTAATGAGTGCTGATTGGATTCTTTTCTGGTCCATGGCTCCTATTAAACAGGTTTTTTAAAACTAATAATTGAACCCATGGAAAAACATAACCGGCAGCGGGGCTCATACTTGTCTTTTTCTCCCAGGACAATTGTTTCGGGTTCTTCACTTAATCGATAAGAATGGGTCGCAAGGTTACCACAATGAGGACAGATAGCATGCACTTTGGTAATGTATTCGGCAACGGCCATTATTCCAGGTATAGGACCAAACGGATCACCTCTAAAATCCATATCAAGGCCTGCTATAATTACTCGTTTCCCTTTTAAAGCCAATTCTTGACAAGTTTCAACAAGTTGAAGGTCAAAGAATTGCGCTTCATCAATACCTATCACTTCAGTATCTACATGGACCAAAAAAAGCTCTTTAGAATGTATTATAGGTTTTGAAAGCAAGGCATTTTCATCGTGTGAAACAACCTTGCGTTCATCATAGCGGGTGTCTTTACTGGGTTTGAAAATTTCTACTTTTTGATTTGCTATACGGGCTCGTTTAAGCCTACGGATAAGCTCCTCGGTCTTACCACTAAACATGGACCCACAGATGACTTCAATCCATCCGCTGCGCTGGGATTTATAGGCTGGTTCTAAAAACATTCTTTCCGCAAATATCTAAAAAATCAACATATATGAGGTCTTCAATATGATTGACAACAGGAAAAGAAGCTAACTTTGCCAATTATTTTGGCGGTGGTCTCGTTAAAGCAAATCATTTAAAATTTGAACTATGGATTTTAATCTTATCAGGAAATGGATGCAAAAAATGAATAATATCCTTGAATTGTACGGGCAAGATGAAAGTTTTACACAATCTGAAAAGAACCTTCTCCTTGATTACAATCAAAAAATCAGGGATGCCATTTCGCTATTAAACGTGGAAGATTCCGAAGAGATTCTTATAAAAAACAACCATGCAAATTCTATAAAAAAAGAAGATTCTTCAATCCATGAGACTTTTGATAAATTGTCAGAGGTCATTTCAATTCATGTTTCAGAAAATAATGCAATTTCCAAAACTGTTGCTGATAAATATCCGGAATTATTTCATTTTAAAAAGGCGGAAGATTTATTAGAAAAACTAGACTCTACACATATTGATAATATCCAACGAGCATTAGGTCTTAATCAAAGAATTCTTACACAAAATGAATTATTCCGAGGTGACAAGAACTCCTTTGAGACGGCGGTTCAAAAATTAAACGGAATGAATCATTTTGATGAAGCAAGGGCTTACTTATGTGAAGAAATCATACCTGAATACGACTGGATAAATGAGGATCGAATTAAAAAGGCTCAAGAGTTTATAAAACTAGTAAAAAGAAGGTATTTATAATGCTGGAAGTTTCTAGAGAGAAAGAACAGTTTTTGTATTCATTAAAAATTGCAATAGGTATAAGTCTATTGTCCATTTTAATTCACCTTGTATTTATTATTTTACCCATTCACAAATATGACTGGAGTGTTTATCCACGTGATGCAAGCCAATGGTACGGAATCATTACGGGACAATTCATTCATGCCAGTTGGGGACATTTGCTTTCAAATCTTCCCCCATTATTTATCACAACACTGGTGCTATTTTTTTTCTATCGCAGCATTGGTTGGTCTTGTTTTTCATTGATACTGACTATGACAGGATTGATGGTGTTTTTATTTGGAAGAAATTATTCTCATATTGGTGCCAGTGGGTTGATATATGGATTGATTTCGTTTATATTTTTTTCAGGTATTTTCAGACGCAATGTAAAATCAATCATCTTAATGACAATTATGGTCATTATGTATAGTGGTTACCTTGCAGGCTTCATTCCAACAGAAGAAAAAGTATCCTGGGAAAGTCATTTATTTGGCGCCATTGCCGGATTGTGGACTGCATTCATCTTTAGAAATTACCGCGAATCAGATGAAGCCCCAATAGAATATGAATGGAAAGGAAAAGACAGAACACCAAAAGAACATTATCTCCCTAGAGATGTGTTTGATAAAACAATTAAAGAAAGGGAACAGGATTTTATGAATTTACAGGGGGAACAAGATAGAACATAAGTTTCTAATTCCTAATCTTGTGCATCGTGTAAATCCTTTAAATCTTGTCTGGATTTACATCTCCGACGCAAGATCCTTCATCAAATTTTCATCATCTTCCTTTTCTGATGATTTGATCCATGTCAAATGACGGCGGTACAAGTCCAGCCAATTGGAATTCTGATCTGGTTCGAAATCTAACCGATCCAACCAGGATTCATGAGGGTTAAAGTGTGTATGCTTTGGTCCCATAATAGAGTAAATTAAGCGTGTAGTAATAAAAATATAACCAGTAGACTCCTAAAGTATTGAATAAGCTGCTTTCTTTCAGTACGTAAAAAAATGAAAATAGTATTCTTTACCTTAAAAATCATGGTGCAAGGTACTATGACATATAGCTGTAAAACATCAGGTGAAACCCTGATTTTTACTCAGGGTAAACCATGAATTTGGCCTGCTTGCCGGCGGCATTAAGGGGTTTCAGTTTGAGTTTGGGTGTATTTTAATGCTTATTTGCTTTTTCAATAGCTAAGCGAACACTACCCATTAATAGTAATGATTCTTTGGCTTCGGCTTCACTTTGTTGGGTTTGACTCATTATCATTTTAACTCCTCTTTGAATTAGCTTTTCATTGGTCAATTGCATATCCACCATTTTATTGTCCACCACCCTACCCAATCCAATCATGATTGTTGTCGAAATCATGTTCAGAATCATCTTTTGGGCAGATCCACTTTTTAATCTAGTGCTACCGGTAATAAACTCAGGACCCACCAACACTTCAATTTTGCAATCTGCAAATTCAGTTACAGGACTTCCGGGATTAGATGTAATGCAGGCTGTAGTTATTTGATTTGCCCGGCAATCCTTTAATCCATTCACCACATAAGGAGTACTTCCACTTGCAGCAATTCCAATAACCACATCATCCTTATCAATAAATTGATTTTGCAAATCTTTCCAGGCTTGAGTCGTATTATCTTCTGCAAATTCAACTGCACGACGAATTGCCTGATCTCCTCCCGCTATGATTCCATTCACCAAATCGAAAGGCACACCGAAAGTTGGAGGACATTCCGATGCATCTAAAATACCAAGACGCCCACTAGTTCCCGCTCCTATATAAAATAATCGTGCACCATGTTTTAATTTACCAATAGCCAACTCAACCAAATCATTAATCGCAGGCAAACACGATTGAACTGCATCTGCTACTTTCTGATCTTCCAGATTCATCAATTGCAGTAACTCCAATGTTGATTTGGTTTCAAGATTTCTATAGAGCGAAGTTTCTTCTGTCTGCTTTATATAACTCATTGCTTTTGTTTTGAAATAAGTAATAAGCCAGTAAAGGTCAGCAATCCATTAATTGCTAGATTTAAGAACCCAAATGAAAAACCATCGAACCAATTCTTGGACTGATAGTCCAAAATAAATACCAAAACAGGTACCATCAAACAAACTAAAACGATTTTATAATTATCAGGCAACATTCTTTTAGTCAGAATTGCAAATCCAAATAAACCCAACAAAGGACCATACGTATATCCTGCCACTTTCAATATCAAATCAATTATAGATTTATTGTCGAGGTACTTAAAAATAAAAATCAATATCAAGAAAATAACTGCGAAGGTGTAATGTACTTTTTTCCTTAATTTGATTTTATTCTCTTCTGTCATTTCTATATTTTTATTGAACCCGAGAATATCTATACAAAAAGAAGAAGTCAATGCTGTTATTGCTCCATCTGCACTTGGAAACAACGCAGAGATTAAAGCAATAACAAAAACAAATGAAAACAAAACAGGCATATATTGTAAGGAAATCGTCGGAAAGAGATCATCTCCTGTTACGTTTAAATTATTTTGAGCCGCATATAAATACAACAAACCCCCAAGCAACAGAAACAAAGCATTCACTCCGACAAGGATTACACTAAATACAATCATATTTTTTTGAGAATCTTTCAAATTTTTTACGCTAATATTTTTTTGCATCATTTCCTGGTCCATTCCCGTCATGCTTATAGTTATTAACGCACCCCCTAAAACGTGTTTTATAAAATGTGACCCACTCAGGAAGTCTGTATTAAATACTCTCAAATAATTTTTATTTTCAAGTTGCGCAAAGGAATCAAATAAGGAGAGATTCAATTGTTGCAGAATCATGTAAATACAAAGTACAAGCCCGCTTAACATAAAAAACGTTTGCAAAGTATCCGTCCAGACAATAGTTTTTACTCCTCCTTGCAGCGTATACAGAAGGATCATTGCCAAAATAAATAAGGCAGTCCAGTGAAACGAAATACCGAGATCATTCAATAAAAATAATTGTAAAACATTGATAACAAGATATAATCGGGCTGTTGCACCAATGGTGCGCGACAAAATAAAAAATGAAGAACCAGTCTTGTATGCAACCTGACCCAACCTGGTTTCTAAATATTTATAGATAGACGTTAATTGAAGGGAATAATAAATTGGCAACAAAACAAAAGCCACAACGAGGTAACCCAAAAAATAGCCCAGTACAACCTGGAAATAATAAAAGCCTTGTGAGCCAACAGTACCTGGTACTGAAATAAATGTTACTCCTGATAGCGAAGTGCCAATCATCCCAAATGCAACTACATACCATTTGGAATTACGCTTACCAATAAAAAAACTTTCATTGGATTGATCCTTTGAAGTAATTCTTGCTATCCATAGCAAAAGGCCAAAATAAACGAACACGATAAAGACCAACCAGAAATTTATGCCCATAGATACAGGCTATAGGCTGTAGGCTCCCGCAATTCTGCGGGATAAATTACGGCTATAGACTTTGTTTTGTTTTGTGATTTAAAAATTTGCATCTGGGTAAAGATATTGAAATATTCTTCTTCTGTTTGGACTTAAAGTAGAATAAATCTTCTTTAATTATTGAAAATAATCTAAACATCCTCCTACAGCCTATAGCCTACAGCCTTCTTCTTGATAACTACTTGTTAATCGCAGATTGGAATTTTCAAACCGCTTAGAATTTTATTTTATTTGCAATATGCACTCCAGGGTTATTAATTTATACAGAGATTCATTTGCAGGACTCAATGCAAATTCCTGGTTATTGGCTTTGGTGCAATTGGTGAATCGTGCAGGTACGATGGTAGTGCCCTTCATGTCGATGTATTTGACGCAACAAATTGGTGTAAGCATCACTAAAGCTGGAATCGTTATGGCCTGTTTTGGAGCAGGCTCCATAGTCGGCGCATATTTTGGAGGCAAACTCACAGATAAGTTCGGGTTTTATAAACTGATGTTGTTTTCACTTTTCTTTGGTGGACTTTCTTACATCGGTATGTCCTTTTTAGAAAACTATTATTTGATTTGTGCAGGTACTTTCTTTATGTCAATCATCAATGAAAGTTTCAGACCTGCAAGTATGGCCGCAATATCTGCATATAGCAATCCGGATACATTGACTCGCAGTGGTTCTCTGGTCAGACTTTCGGTAAACTTAGGCTGGGCATTCGGAGCTGCAGTTGGAGGTTGGATTGCATCTTACAATTATCAACTTTTGTTTTGGGTAGATGGCATTACCAATATGCTTGCAGCGGTTTTGATTTATTACAAACTCCCAAGAATCTATCCGGTTCATAATACTAAAACAAATACATTAACATCGGCAAAGTCAATTTCACCTTTTAATGACAGCTTTTATATGGTGTTTATTTTTCTTAGCTGTTTATTTGGAATTTGTTTTTTTCAAATTTTTACAACCATGCCCATTTATTTAAAAACCGAATTGTTTCTTTCTGAAAGGGAAATTGGTTGGATCATGGGATTGAACGGATTATTGATTGCTGCATTTGAAATGATTATTGTATTTTCTCTTGAAAATGTTAACCGCTTGAAATTAATTTCACTTGGGACATTGATTACAGGATTTTCTTTTGTGTTATTCAATCTATTGGCTTTTGATGCATTTTCGGTAGGTATGACAACTTCAGTTGTAATTACTATTGGAGAAATTTTAGCTATGCCTTTTATGTTGAGCTTCTTTATGAAAAGAAGTAATCCTTCAAACATCGGTCAATATGCTTCTCTATATACCATGTCCTATAGTATTGCACATATTGCAGGTAGCTCGGCAGGAAGTGCAGTTGCCGATCATTACAGTTTTCAAACTTTATGGTGGTGTGTAGGGATCCTATCTGTTCTTATTGCAATTGCATTTTTATTCATGGAAAAGCAAGAACATAAATATCCTTCGTTTAAAGTAATTCAAGCTTGAGTCGAAGCTTAATAAATTTAAATACTTCATTTCTAACAAATGCAAGTGAATATTATCGTGTCTATATTTTCTTTACTCATTATCTCTATCTTAGCTGAATGTCAATTAATCTCATAACTCAGATCTAAGAGTTCATCCCAACAGTACTGTTGGGACAGATCTCATAACTATTTTCTCCTATCTTTGCCCAATAATTAAGAAAACATCATGTCTGCAACAGAATCCCCAAATTGGTCATTTCAAAGCAAATGGAATATATATATCATTCTTGCTATTTCTTTTGGCATCTATGCCAATACCTTATTTCATGATTTCGTACTTGATGATAAGGTGGTGTTTACCGAAAATCAATTTGTACAACAAGGTATCAGTGGCTGGAAAGATATATTCACGAATGATACGTATGCCGGATATTTCAAAGATTCCGGCAGGAAAAGCAATGTAAGTGGTGGCAGGTATCGTCCTCTGACTCTTGGCTTTTTTGCCATCGAGAAAGCAGCATTTGGAAACAATGCTTTCATCGCCCATTTGTTAAATATCTTATTCTTTTGTTTGTTAAATGTTTTTGTTTACAAAGCACTTAATAAGTTGCTTTCATTCAAATTTCCCGAACAAGCAACAACCATTGCATTCATCACTACCCTCTTTTTTGCAGTTCTTCCTTTGCATACGGAAGTTGTCGCAAACGTCAAAGGACTTGATGAGATCTGGTCGTTATTGTTTTCAATGCTATCCTTACTGTTTTTATTAAAAAACTTCACTGCAAATCAGTTTTCGAATTATTTATTCGCCGGATTTTTTTTTCTGCTTGCTTTATTTTCTAAAGAAAATTCTATTGTTTTTTTGTTATTGATACCATTGGGATTGTATTTGTTTATACCAAATCAAAAAAAACTGGTGCTTCGTTCTTTAATTCCATTAGTAAGTTCCAGTATAGTGTTTTTGATTTGCAGAACTGCTGTAATCGGATTCAGCATGATGTCTGAATCTAAAAATTTTCTTGAAAATCCTTTCCTTCAAATCCGGGGCGAACGATTATTAGATATGAATCCATTTGAAAAATACGGGACCATATTTTATACTCTACTAAAATATATTCAGCTTCACATATTTCCATACCCACTGACACATGACTATGCACCAAAGAGCATAGATACATATAGCATGTTTTCGATTTTGCCATTGCTTTCTTTATTTATATACGGAGCACTGATTTATTTCGCATTTAAATTCATGAAATCAAAACCCATTTACTCCTGGTCTATTTTTGTTTTTATTATTGCATTGCTACCTACTTCAAATTTCTTTTTCTCAATCGGTGCGTATATGGGTGAACGCTATGCCTTTATTTCTTCACTGGGATTTTGTCTCGCAATATCCTATTTTCTATACACCTACTGGTCGCAGAAAACAAAATGGGCGATGCCACTCATGGTCATTCTCTTATTGGGATTTTCAATTCGCAGCGTGGCGAGAAACATGAATTGGAAGGACAATCTTACATTATTCAGCAATGATTATTTTCACTCAACAAACAGTGCTAAATTAAATTCTTCGTTGGGCTTCACATTGCTGGACAATTACCGCAAGTCGGACGATAAAGAAAACAATAAGTATCTCATTACTCAAGCTATCTTTCATTTAAAGAAAGCAATCGAAATTTATCCAAAGTATTCAGACTGCTATTTTTTATTGGGTAATGCATATTATCTGAATAAAGATTTCAAAAATGCAGTAAGTATTTATGAAAAATACATTGAACTAAATCCCAACGATAATTCCGTGATGAAAAATTATCAAAAAGCATTGCGCGAACATGGCCGGATTTTATTTTTTGATGAAAGTAACAACTTAGCTGCAAAAAATCAACTGCTCAAAGCACTTAAACTCGATCCCAATGATGACAAAGCCCTCGAGCTTCTTGGCGCTGCAGAAGCTGAATTGGGTTATCTCATAAACTCCCTTCAGTTCCTTTTAAAATCTGCTGAACTCAATCCAAACTCTGCCAGCACCTGGGCGAATCTATATATCACCTACACGCGCATAGGTGACAAACCAAAAGCGCAAATCGCAATCAATAGAGGCATGGAGATTGATCCGGATGTTGTGAAGAAGTTGATGTCGGTTAGGACGAAGTGAGATGACTGAACGATCCCGTCGCAGACGGGCAGACTGTGACAGCAGTCTGAGTGAACGAACCGCGAAAGCGGCTAGTAGTAGGCAATTGGCAAAAAAGCAAACTAATGGATTACTGTGAGCTTGTCGAACTGGTAATTTACTCTTTCACTACTTTTAGCTAGGCGTAGGCTTCGCCTACGTCTGAGTGTTCTGCAAACTCTGTTTGCAAAATCATTAATAGAATCAGAAAGCATCATATTACCATTGTGGTTGTTGCAGGCGTCACGCCTGCAACGTGAAGGAATAAGAACGTGGTTAAATGATGCTCAGCAATTAGACGGAGTTCAAAAGTCAAAAAGTTATCTTCCTTGCTTTACAATTTTCTTCATAATTCTGTTTCCATTGATATTTAGCTCTATAAAGTAAATTGCATTGGGCAATGCGCTGATGTCAATTGTTTTTTCATGTGCAATATTTTTATCAGAACTTGTAAAAACAAGATCACCAACTATATTAAACATATTAATTCCAAGATCAAATGCTTTGTCATCATTAAATTCGATTGACAATTTATCTGATGCAGGATTGGGATATAAATTTACTTGGTGCTGTTTAAAATTGTTAACGGAAGTTTGAAGGTCTGAATCAAGTTTGGCAATAAATATACTTGAAGTACTGTCAGTACTGTCAGTACTGTTTAAATTCATCAATTCGGTGGAATCAAAAAAAATAGAAGAACTATAAAATCTTCCAGCCAAATAGACTCGATCAAAAGCATCGATTGCAACAGAAAATGCGACATCACTGAATTCTCCTCCCATTGTTTGAGCCCAAACAAAATTACCTGAGCGATCCAATTTGGAAAGGAAAGCATCATTCTCTCCACTCGAGCTTAAATAATAAATACCGGAACCTGAATCAAAGTCTATTGTTCCAGAAAAACTACCTGATAAGTAAACATTTCCGTTTTCTTTAGAGTCAAGCTCAACAGAGTAACCATATCCACCACCAGATCCTCCCATTGCTTTTGCCCACACAAAATTTCCAGCGCTGTCTAATTTAGAAATGAAAGTGTTTATAGTTCCTATTGTAGTCAAATTAAACATTGAGGCACCCGGATCAAAATCTACCGTCCCCAGAAAATAACCAGTAATGTAAACATCCCCACTTCTACGATCAATAGCCATAGAAGAACTCCCAATGTTTGTGTTTTTTGTTCCCTCCATTGATTTTGCCCAAACAAAATTTCCCCCAGAGTCTAATTTTGAGATGAAAACATCAGTAGATCCTACACAAGCTAAATTGAACACTCCATTGTTTGGATCAAAATCAGCTACACCATAAAAATTACCAGTTGTCACGACATTTCCTGCTGGATCAATTCCTATAGAATATATTGTTGCTGAAACTCCTATTGTTTTTGCCCAGATAAAATTACCTTTAGAATTGAATTTCGAAATAAAAATGTCTTTCCATTTTACTGAGGTTAAATTAAATTTATTCGGACCTGGGTCGAAGTCAATTATTCCTGAGAAATCACCACCTATGTAGATATCTCCAAATTCTGGATCTATTGCAATAGCTCTCCCAGTTATCCCATCTGCCCCTTTTAAAACTTTTGCCCATATAAAATTGCCATATCGGTCTAATTTGGTAATAAAAGCACTATAAGACCTATCATCCGAACTCAAATTAAATATACTACTGCCTGGGTCAAAATCTATTGTACCTGAAAAGCTCCCTGTGTTGTAAATATCACCAGTACTTTTGTCTATAGCTATCTCATTAATTCCAACAACGGCTCCAATTCCTCCGATTGCTTTTGCCCAAATAAATTTTCCTGAGCTATCTAATTTGGATACAAACATAGATACAGGTCCAGGAGAAATTATATTAAAACTGTCTGGCCCAGGATCAAAGTCAACTGTTCCACTCAAATAACCAGAAGTATAATTATCACTATTTATCGGGTCAACAATTATTGATAGAATTCTACTTCCACCACTCATCGATCTTACCCACAGCCATTTAGGAGATTGTGCATTTGATTTATAAAATACAAAAATTGACAAAGTAAAAATAATAATACTTTTAAAGAGTCTTGATTTCATAAGAGTCAAAAATACTATTTATAAAAAATCGAATAACGACTATAACGCAGTAAAACAAGATTTGTATAAACGAAAGCTATTTACTCTTTAATAATTGGAATCGATCCAGTTGATTTCTCACTCGTCCATTTCAAAAAATAAACGCCCGGTAATAAATTTTTTATTGAATAAAGTATAATTGATTTTTTCAAATCTGAAGAATACAATACCCTTTGATCAACCACCTGCGATTGAAGATTTACTATTTGAATTTTTAAATCTGAATTTGATAATTCTGAATCGATCTTGATATTAAAAATATCAGAAACAGGATTGGGATAAATTTCAAGTAAATTATTTTGAGTTGATAGATCATCATTTGCAATTATCACATCATTCAAAAAACGCATCGCCAAAAAATTGATATTCGTTCCGTCTTTGTAATTGTGTACCATTACGAGTTTTCCATCGGGCTGCATTAAGAAAAAAGGAGTATTGTCCGGTAAAATACTTATTACATCTAAAGAGGCAATTCCTTTCTTACCAAAGCTTTCATCAATGCTGCCATCTGGATTGAATCGCACGATCACATAACTATTGTGTCCGATAATATTATTGGTGCCACATACGAGGAATTTGCCATCGGCTTGTTGAATCATATAAAGTCCATTATCGACAGGACCTATAAAATCATAAGTTAACTTTCCACCATTTCCAAAGCTGGGATCCAAAGTGCCATCAGGAAGATATCTGGCCAAAGCGAAATTGAGACTTGTTATACTGTCTTTTGAAGTACCCGACACCATAATCTTTCCGTCATCGAGGATAATGGAAGTGTAAGCAACGTCAGTGTTGTTTTGAAAATCAGTTTGCATGCTTCCACCGTTTCCAAAACTGGTATCAGGAGTACCATCTTCATTCAATCTTAGAAAAGCAAAATTTGTTTTAGATGTAACACCTGCACAACCTGTCATAAATATTTTATGATCCTTTTGAATTAATATGCTAAACGGAATATTTTCTCTGGTTAGAAATTTATGATGATGATATCCAATTTGATTAAATGTAGAATCCAGTTTTCCATCAGGATAAAATCGCGACACGATCCAATCGAGATCAAAAGAGTCTACCACCACAAGACCTGAAACTACATATTTGCCATCTTCCTGCACTGCCATTGCCAATGGTGAGGTTGATTTTCCAAATCTGTATTTGAGTATGCCTTGATCTCCAAAACTTAAATCAGGACTACCATCCGGATTTAATCGCAATAAAATAGCGAGAGGAGTATTCGGGCTGGTATTTGTCCATCCTCCAAAAAATATCTTTTGGTCACTCAATACATTTATGAATTCAATATTTTCCTGGGCTGAGCCAAAATCAAAAACCATTTTTCCAAGATTTCCAAAATCAGGATCGGGATCTCCATTATCCAAATACCTCATTAAGGCAAAATCAAAGCTACCACTGACACCGTTGGTTTGACCTCCAACTAAAATTTTTCCATCAGCCTGTATAGCAACAGCATTTGCCTGATCCTTGCCGCCAAAATCAGTGTGGAGCCAGCCTCCCTGCCCAAAATCGGGATCAAGGAATCCAGCTTGCAGAAAAATATTTTGCGAGTATAATAGAAATGCAATGGATAGTATAATTGGGATTTTCATGTCTATAGATTTTATATAAAATTACAAAACATCAGGATTTCTCAAACCTAATGAGTATTTGAATACTATCAAGAGCCTTCAAGTAGGCAAATTGTTGATGAAAAATGAAGAAGACTGACAACTGACGACTGACGACTAGTCTAATTTAACCGGGTTTTAACAAAGAATCAATAATGAAAGCTCAATTTCTTATGTTTGAGAGTCATTAAAAAATTGAGATGCAATACATTCTATCTGTTTTACTGATTTCATTGATTCCTTTTTTCAAACCAGATCCTAAGGCCAAAAAATTAATGGATAAGGTTCATGAAATTTATGAACATGCAGGATCCCTGGATATTGCATTCAAATATGAACAATCCAGTTCCGACATTGTAGGATTAGCTAAAAAAGGACAATTGATGGCTAAAGGCAATCAATTTAAATTGATACTTGATGACATTGAAATTTATAGTGACGGAAAAATTCAGTATACGTATTTGAAAAAAAATAAAGAAGTACAAATCACAGAACCTGATGATAAAGAAAATAAATATCATCCTAAATACATCGCAGGTATTTATCAATCCGGCACACACGAATATTTTATTTCAAAAAAAATAAAGGAAGGAGGCAAGACTTTAGTAGTTGTTGATTTCCGACCAAAAGATGCAACAGATCCCATTTCTAAAATCAAATTATTCATTATTGAACAAACAAACCAAATCGCAAAAGTGCAGTGGATAGAACGCGAAGGAAATAAAACCATCGTAAGTTTTTCAAAAAGCCAATTGAACAAATTCATTGCTGACTCCAGCTTTGTACTGGATGTCAAATCACTTAAAGGTATTCATGTTGAAGATTTGAGATGAGGCTGAAGAATGCAGGCTGCCCGCCTGCCGGCTGGCAGGTAGGCTGTTGGAAGAAATTCAAGATTAATGGTTAATGGTGGTCAATAGTCAAAAAATAAATCTTAATTCCAAATCTGAACTCCTAAATCCTAGTTATTACTTTTTTCATTTTTTAATTCCTTAATTCTTTCATTTTTCCTCCTATAGACTTTTCCTAAAAATTCAGCCCGACTTCCTTATTTTTGCAAAGAATGAACATCAAAAAGCAGCTTATTCATCTGGTCGCCAATAAAGTTTGCCATACTTTATCGAAGGACTATCATCGTGGGCTTGCTTGCCAAAAGAAGATTTTCAGGAAATTCATAGATAAAGCCGCACAAACAACATTTGGAAAAGATCATCATTTTGATCAGATTAGTAATTTACGTGACTATCGGCAAAGGGTTCCCATCCGGGATTATGAAGACTTCATACCCTATTTAAGCCGCATTCAGGCTGGGCAAAAAGATGTATTATGGCCAGGACTTCCTAAATACCTTGCCAAAACATCCGGAACAACTTCTGGAGTAAAGTTCATTCCGCTTACTAAGGACAGTATTAAAAATCATATCAATTCTGCAAAATATTGTTTATTTCATTATATCCGTCAATATCCTCAAACCGGAATTTTTGATGGCAAGATGTTATTTCTTTCCGGATCACCAGAATTGATTTTTCAAAATAAAATTGCCATAGGACGTTTATCTGGAATTGTCAACCATGAAATTCCAGCCTGGTTTCAAAAAAACAAATTACCGGATTTTGAAACCAATTGCATCGAACCATGGGAACGAAAAATTGATGCATTGGTCGAATCCATATCAACGAAAGACATACGGGTGTTGAGTGGTATCCCGCCCTGGATTCAAATGTTCTGCGAAAAACTTTTAAGCTATACAGGCAAAAATCATGTGATAGATATTTTTCCAAATCTGGAATTATACATTCACGGCGGTGTAAATTATAGTCCTTACAAACAAAAAATAAATCAATTAATTGGCAAGGAAATTTCTTTACTGGAGACTTATCCTGCAAGCGAAGGATTTATAGCTTATCAAAATGATTTTGTTGAAGACGGAATGCAATTGGTAGTCAACGATGGAATTTTTTATGAATTTATTGAAAAAGATAACATTTATTCAAATCCAGATAAAAGACTAAGCCTTGAAGAGGTTTTCTTAAATGTTGACTATGCCATTGTATTATCAACCAATGCTGGTCTTTGGTCTTATCTAATCGGCGACCTTGTGCGCTTTGTTTCGTTACAACCATTTAAAATCAAAGTGAGTGGCAGGATCAGTCAGTTTATATCAGCATTTGGTGAACACGTCATTTCCAGTGAAATTGATAAAGCCATCAGTATGGCCCAGCTAAAACATCATTTTCAAGTAGTTGAATTCACGGTTGCCCCTCAGGTCAGTCCAAATGACAACCGAAATCCATATCATGAATGGTTTATAGAATTCTCCGAAATCCCTAAAAATCTCAACGAAATTGCAAATACCATAAACCACCATCTTTGTGAATTAAACAGCTACTATAAGGACCTGATCGAGGGTAAACTGCTGGATACCTTAAAAATCAGGCCCATTCGCAAAAATGGATTTCTGGACTATATGAGAAAAGTAGGCAAACTTGGCGAACAGTTCAAGGTCCACCGTCTCAGCAATGACAGGGTAATGGCGGATGTGTTGGCCAAGGATGTGGTTCATTAAGAAAGAGGTAAGAAGCAAGCGGCAAGCGGCAATTTAATTCACTTCATCAATGCATATCTTCAAGTCAGTGGATTACTTTATCTAAATGGCCCTTTGACTGTTACATCCTCTTGCCAACTTGCCTCCTTGCCGCTTGCCGCTTGCTCCTCGCCTCTTGCCTTACTTCCTAATATTCTGCCCACATTTCCGTTAAATTGTCTTAAATTTGCGCCCTCGATGACTAAATCCGTATCATTTCTATTATTTTCTATCTTATTGCTGATAACAGCCTGTAAATCAAGCTATGAAAAAATAAGATCCAGCGGCGACCCGCAGCTCATTTTAAAGGCTGCAGACAAGTACTATCAAGATAAAGAATACTTCAAAGCTCAGGGACTTTACGAGTTGGTTTTGACTGCTTTCAGGGGGCAAAAAGAAGCTGAAGAGATTTATTTCAATTATTCGTATACGCACTACTATTTGTCTGAATACGAACTCTCTTCACATTTATTCAAAACATTTGCCAATACATTCATCAATAGCCAGAAAAAAGAAGAGGCAGACTTTTTATCCGTGTACTCTTTGTATAGAACATCTCCAGGTTACAGACTGGATCAATC
>JAYVIT010000332.1:0-30395 GCA_043769965.1 Saprospiraceae bacterium | reverse complement strand
ATTCGGATTATGAAGAGATCAAGTAGGATAGGCTTTAGTCTTTAGCCTTTGAGTTACCAATCAAACTGCATATCATTGAATTCAATTCGGGATTACATTATTTTTCAGGATCATCATCTGGTTGTTTGCAATAAACCAGCAGGATTACCTGTGCAAGAAGATCTTAGTAAAGATCCTTCACTGCATCGTTTATTGCAAGCTTATTGCAAACAGGATCTTTACCTTTGTCATCGCATTGATCGCCCGGTTTCCGGATTAGTGATCTTGAGCAAGAATACTGAATCTGCAGCTATTATTAATGATCAATTGTCGAAACAACTGTTTTCCAAAGAATATCTGGCCATCGTTGAAAAAAAAGAAATTCCTGCAGAAGGAACATTGATCAATAAACTGTTGAAGTCATCGCAAAAAAAGAAATCATATATCAATGATGAAGATGAGGACGGCAAAGAATCTATTTTAAATTATAAAGTGATCCATGTTTTGGATCAATATTTAGTATTGAGCATTAAACTATCCACTGGAAGATTTCACCAGATTCGTTCACAACTTTCATTTGCAGGTATTCCCGTAAGAGGAGATGTGAAATACGGTGCAAGGCGCGGTAATAAAGATCGGTCAATTGGATTGCATTCCTGGAAAACAGAATTTATTCATCCATCCACTAAACAACTTATACGATTTGAAGCCCCTTTACCTGTGAACGATATCTGGCCGGTGGTTCAACAATTAATTACTGCCTTATGAATGAAGAACAAAATAAACTGGATCGAACTGAGATTGCTGATCTTGGTGAGTTTGCATTAATCGATCAACTCACTAAGAATTTTCAGATACATAATGCATCTACAATAAAAGCAATAGGCGATGATGCAGCAGTTATAAAACATGAAACTCAAGAGTGTACCTTGATTACAACAGACTTGATGATCGAGGGCATTCATTTTGACCTGGCTTATTTTCCATTAAAACATCTTGGATATAAATGTATCATCAGTAATTTGTCTGATATCTATGCAATGAATGGCATTCCAGAACAAGTGACCGTTTCTATTGCAGTTTCCAACCGGTTTTCTGTGGAGGCACTAGAAGTATTGTATGAAGGAATGAAACTTGCTTGTGATAATTATAAAGTTGATTTGATCGGTGGCGACACCACTGCATCTCTTCGTGGTTTAGTTATCTCTGTGACTGCAATTGGCAAACAGCTTGAACAAAAAATCAGTTATCGCAATGGAGCACAACCAGGTGATCATATTTTTGTAAGTGGACAATTGGGTGCAGCATATCTTGGATTGCAATTATTAGAACGTGAAAAACAAGTGTATCTTTCTACGCCGGGTATTCAACCAAATCTTGAGGATCAAAAATATTTAGTTGGAAAATTTTTAAAACCAGAAACCAAAAAAGATTGCATTCATTGGTTTGAGAAAGCAGGTATTGTTCCCACTTCAATGATTGATCTTTCTGATGGATTGTCTTCAGATCTAATGCATATCTGCAAACAAAGTAAAGTCGGTGCTGAAATCGATGAGCAATTAATTCCAATGCATATCGATGTCAAAATGATGGCTTTGAAATTTCATATGGATCCGTTAACCTGCGCACTTAATGGTGGCGAAGATTATGAATTGTTGATGACATTTAGCCCACAGGATTCTGAAAAAGCAAGATTCCTACCTGAGCTTTATTATATCGGAGAAATCAAAGAAGCTGGTTTTGGAGTGAAACTAAAAGGGAATACAGGAAATCTGCATGATTTGAAAGCACAAGGGTGGAAACATTTTTAAACAGGATTTGAACTGGATTGATTGACAAGATCTAAATAATTAGCTTTTAATTGTTTAATATATTAGCTAATTACATACCTCTTTTCAGCTTTATCGATATGAAAGTCTTTAGGTTAATGGCTTGTTGGGTAATTGAAATAATGGTGAGGCGGGGTATATTTAACTCAATATTTAGATTTATTAGGTCGTTGGATGGGCTTCATTGACTAAATTTGCGACCTTAAAAATAATTGACAATATGCAATATAGTTCAGATGTAGAGGGAATGAAAGCTCTTGCCCAATCCTATAAGGAACTTAAATCCGAAATAGGAAAAGTGATCGTTGGCCAGGATGAGGTAATCAAAGCAACTTTAATTTCATTATTTAGTAATGGACACAGCCTGCTGGTTGGTGTACCTGGATTGGCTAAAACGTTATTGATCAATACTATTTCAGAAGTATTGGATCTGAGCTTTAAAAGAATTCAGTTTACACCGGATCTTATGCCATCTGACATTACAGGTTCAGAAATACTCGATGAAGATCGAAAATTTAAATTCAACAAAGGCCCCTTGTTTGCAAATATTGTTTTGGCAGATGAGATCAACAGGACTCCACCAAAAACACAATCCGCACTATTGGAAGCAATGCAAGAAAGAAATATTACCGTGAGTGGTGTAAAACACATTTTACCAGTTCCTTTCTTTGTACTAGCGACCCAAAATCCTATTGAACAAGAAGGAACGTATCCATTACCTGAAGCGCAATTAGACCGCTTTATGTTTAATATTCTATTGGATTATCCATCTTATGAAGAAGAAGTGCAGGTAGTAAAACAAACAACTTCAATTGAACAAGCTCAGTTGCGAAACGTGATTAATTCCAATCAAATACTCGACTTCCAAAGATTGGTACGTAAAATTCCAATTGCTGATAATGTACTTGAATATGCAGTTTCATTAGCAGCACGTACGAGACCTAATCCAACCAATGGTCTTAAAGAAGTTAATCAATATGTAAGTTGGGGTGCAGGACCAAGAGCATCGCAATACCTGGTCTTAGGAGCCAAATGTAATGCAGCATTGAATGGTAAATTTTCTCCGGATATAGAAGATGTACAAGCTGTTGCACCACTTGTATTAAGACATCGTATCGTACTCAATTACAAAGCGGAAGCAGATGGATTAAAAATGGATGCTTTTGTAAATACGCTTCTTTAAAAACAAAAAAAAATCGAAAATGAAAATAACAATTGTATTACTTTTTACAGCTTTTACGCTTTCAAATGTAAGTGCACAGAAAACCTATGTTTGGGAACATTACAAAGTCCAGATAACTGTACCGGATGACTTCAGAGTAAAGGTTAATGACAATCACAACTTTGAAATGAAAGGAGATGGAATGGAATTAGCCATGCATATCTTTGAAGAGAATGTTGCCATTGATGATTTGGATGATGCAACTATTGCCGGAGCTAATGCAATGGAATTGGCAGAAATTGATGAAGCAACTAAAGTAACTGCTAATGAACTGCAAGGTTACTATGTGGAAGGGTTTAAAGCCGGATATAGAGTTATATTTGCTGGATTGGGCGATCCAAATACACACACTAATTTTTTTCTGGTAATCACCTTTGATGATGACGACAAAGAGGCTGATAAAACAGCAAAAGATATTCTGGATTCCCTGGATGTCCTTTAACCGCAGCTAAAACATACGATGTTTTCAAAACCTCGTATGTTTATTTTCGTTGGTAGGGAAATTTTTTAGATACATTTTTCATCAACCCTTTCGTGAGTTGTTCGCTGCTGCTGCCTATACTTCCTTCAGCCACCCAATCATATTTCCATAATAGATCGCTGTTATTTTTATCGTGAATAGTCATGTTCACATCAACTTTATTGGTTGATGTCCAAACTCCAAAAATAAATCCTACGGCAACTGCTCCTCCATCTGACATGGGTTTGTCCATAGTTACTTTTCCAGAGATCACCGCATCTACTCCAAGTGTTTTACACAATTCTTCTTTACTGTATTCATTAAGTTTATCGTAGGTGATTCCTGCTTTGGTCAATGTCGAATTTGTTTTGTCGATATCCTGAAATGTTACCGTGTATTTGTTTTTGGACATTTCTTTCAGAAAGTAAGTATAGGAGTGATTTTGAATAGAAAGTCCGGTACTTTTTTCCTCTTCTTTCAGCGTTTCAACAGTCATATCCTTTGGCAGTTTTTTTGCAGTAATTAGAACTTCAAATGGAAGGATTGCTAACTGTTTATGTTTGGATTTTACCTTGTCAAAATTTGGTGCCATATAAATGGTTGGGCCACAAGATGACAGAAGTGCCAATAAGGCTGCGAGCAATAAAAAATGATTTAGTTTCATGGCTGCAAAGGTAAACAAACCTCCGTGGTTTCAAAAGCATCGGAGGTTTGTTTACCTTTGCAAAACACTTTAAAAGAACACCTATGCCACCTAAAATCAATTTAGAGTATGATCACCTATATCATATTTTCAATTGTGGCAACAATCGCCGCAAAATCTTTTTTGAAGAAACGAATTATCATTATTTTTTGAATTTGTATTTTAAGCATATACCACCTATTGCAAAAACATTTGCGTATGCTTTATTGCCGGATCATTTTCATTTTGTAGTAGCAATTCGAAATGAGAAAGAGGTTCCATCAAAATATAATAGTCCGCCAAAACTTTCTAAACCTTTTGCCAATATGTTTAATGCTTATGCAAAAGCAATGAATAAAAGATATCGGATGGTTAGTAGTTTGTTTGAAGATCGATTTGAAAGAGTTCCATTAAATGATGATAATCATTTTACACATGTCATCCCTTATGTACATTCCAATCCACAAAAGCATAAAATTGTAGAAGATTTTAGGACTTATCAATTTACTTCTTATCCTGATTTTTTGAATGGAGAAAGTAGAAAATTAGAATACGATGAAGTGATAAATTGGTTTGGAGGAAAAGAAAAGTTTGTAGAGCGTCATGATCAGGTCTTTAAAGACCTGCGAGCCGCAGCAGATCTCCGAGGTTTTCAAAACCTCGGAGATCTCGCTCCGCTCGACGAGCCTGAAGGCTGTTAATCTTTAATCCATTTCCGTGAAGTCTTGTCTTTGCCAGATTGTATTCTTACAAAATAAATTCCTTTTGAAAAATTCGCTACAGGATATTGAAATTGTTTACTTCCTGCTTTCAAATAGCTGGAATAAATTTCTTTGCCTAAAAGATTTGTAATGGAAAGTCTTGCAGTGGTTGAAATTGAATTTGGCCATTCAAGTTTGAGCAGGTCTTGTACCGGATTTGGATAAACAGAAAATTGTAAAGATTGCAGATCTTCATTTGCAGTTGCGATGTCAAATACGGTTCCGCTGTTTAAAACTTCTTTACTATTTGCATCCTGTATCCAGGCTAAAATGTAAACCTGATTTTCAACCCAGTTTGAAGGAATGGTTATTGAAAAAGTTTTGATCACTGAGGAACCTGTTGCAGCCAAATCAATTGGATCTCCATCAGCAGCACTCAAAAAATCTCTGAACACATTGTGATGTATTTTTTCTCCATTTGGGGAAGCGTAATTAAGTTCTTTTTCCAATGCCACTACATATAGTTTGTAATTGCCAGATGGCTTAATCCCTAATGTCTTAATTTCGATTGTTGCATTTCTTGGATTACTTCCATTTTCTTTTACAAGCACTTCAATTGGAGATAATTTATTTAATTCTGCATTTAATGTTGAAGCAGTCACAGAACCCAATGATTTTTTGGTCAGACCATTGATAACCAAAGTTGGCGTTCCAACGATGTTATAAAAATTACTTCTTTGGCTATTGTCACTTGGATTTGCCTGGTATAAAAGACAAGACGAATAAGGAATAGCTGGATGCACAGACATGTGATGATACTGATTCTTATATCCGGTTAGCAAACTAAAGAATCCAGGATTTGCACTCGCACAAATACCACAGCGTGTATTGGTAAAATGTTCGAGGAAAATGTAGCGTTTCGCCTGTGTGAATGGATGCTGAAGAATAAGAAACAGAGAAAAAACAAGTAGTAAAGATCTTTTCATAGTAATCAGTTTTAAAAGTCATGCAATATTAGATCAGAACGGCCAGAAAACAGAATTGTTTAGCTCTGCAACTCGTTAAATTTCATTTAAATACCAGATTTTAGAAAAGTTATCCCTTTTATTGAGATTATTGACAATTTTTCGGGGAATCTCTAAAAATTGTTTAGAGAAGGCTTGTAATTTTTTTTAAACGATGAGTCCCTCTCACGGGATGAATCGTTTGAAAAAATTGCGTAACCCAGTATTAGCGTTTTTTTTTGAGACTCCCTTCAATCTTATATCGATCATTTCCATTTGAACAATCTCAGTTGATTCTCAAGAAGAATAAGCAGATACTGAGAATTTACAGCGAACGATTTAAATTGATCCACTTCTTTCAAAATGATTTCTTCCATTTTTAATTTAGTATCAAAAGTGATCAGGTAAGCATTTGAAAAATAAAATAAACGCTCACCGGTAACATCCATTTTCTTAATAATGTCAGGCATTTTCCAACTGCTCTCTTCAAACAATTGATTAGTAAATCTGGAAATGCCAAATCCTGGTTTTAGCAGGTATATATATTCATTACTTTGTTTTAATTGATATGGATATTCAGTATGACTGGTTTCACTTTGATACAAGGGTTCTGAACTCAAGCTCTTTTGTTGCTCATAATTTTTTAACTTCAACACATTGTTTGAAAAAATGCCAATGTAATCTGTGGTATAATGACAGATGACACTTTGTACGTTTAGTTCGGATTCATCATAAGATGCTATTACAGAAAGACTTTCATCGAGTATTAAAATTTTATAATCACCCGGATAATATAAAATACATTTAAACGGATCACTGACGTCCATAACGGCATGATCCCATCCCTGATTAAAACTGATTCTCTTGAGCAATTGAAAATGTGAATTGTATTTGCTGATAGATTTATCTGTATTATTGATTAGATAGATTTGATTTAATGGATCAAGATAGACTTCGTCTGCTTTGATAACTGTATCCAGTAATAGCTCCATCTTCAGTTGAGCAACTAATCCACCAACAGAAATAAAAATGATTAAAATACTAAGAAAAAATTTTCCCATGTTCGTTTTTATAAAAGCAAATTTGCAATTCTCCGTCTTTCAAAACTCCATAGGATTGAAACTGCAACCAATCGCCTAAATTGATATACCGTGAAGTTCCATTCATTAATGTGTAATCAATAGGCAAATGCCGATGACCGAAAACCAAATAATCAAATTGTTTATCGAGTAATTTTTTTTCAGCATATTGTATCAACCATTCTTTATCGGGGCCTAAAAATTGCTGAATGGCATCCTGAGCTTCACGACTTTTCGAACTAAAATAATCGGCTAAGCCTATGCCCACATCTGGATGTATCCAACGAAATAAGGTTTGAGCAATAGGATTTGAAAATAATTTTTTTAATCTTTTATAGCCGTGATCACAGGGACCCAATCCATCACCATGACCAATCATGAATTTTTTATTTTGCAATTCCACTTCAATGGGTTCATGATATATGGGAATATCCAGTTCTTTTTGTAAATAATCGAACATCCATAAATCATGGTTACCGGTAAAATAATAAACTTCCGTACCCTGATCTTTTAATTCAGCAAGCTTTCCAAGAATTCTGATAAATCCTCTTGGCACTACTTTTTTATAATCAAACCAAAAATCAAAAACATCACCAACAAGATAGAGTGCTTTCATGTCTGCTTTCATTTCATCCATCCATTGCACGATGAGTTTTTCGCGTTGATGCGTATCCAATCGCCCGGGAGAACCCAGATGAAAATCAGAAGCAAAATAAATACTATTCAAAATAAATTATGAAGGATCAACAAACCGGGTATCTGCTTCCATCACGGAACCACAATTTGGACAGGTACGCATTTTTTCAGAGTTGTAATATTCTTTGAATCTGGGAATAAAGTCCTTTTCGATATTAACTAATGGAAAGTAAGTATCGTGAAGTTTGGTATTGCATTTTTCGCAAAACCACATGAGACCATCATTTACCTGAGGCTCTCTTTTTGTTTCAATGACTAAGCCCATTGTATTTGCAGGACGGATCGGGGAGTGAGGAGTTTTGGCAGGCAATAAAAACATCTCGCCTTCTTTGATCTGAATGTCAACTGGTTTTCCATCTTCTTGTATTCGAACCGTTATATCACCTTCCAGTTGATAATACCATTCTTCAGTTTCATTGAAGTGATAATCTTTGCGGGCATTCGGACCTGCAACTACCATTACAATAAAATCCTCAGCATCTAAATACAGATTGCGATTGCCAACAGGAGGTTTCAATTCGGCTCTGTGTTCTTCCACCCATTTGTGGATATTAAAAGGTCTGCGTACCGGCATGATGAAATTTTGGATAAAGATAGTTATTTGGAGAGAAAGTTGGCAATGCGAAAAGAGACCACCGACCATTGACCGCCGACCACCGACATTTGGTACATAGAATTAAAAAATATCGAACTGAGAATAAATGTCGGCGGTCAGTCGTCGGCCGTCGGTGGTCTTATATTCACAGATGCTTAAACCTCAAATACGCTTGTCTTTCCAATTCTTCCCGATGCATGGGATGTGCAATTTCAATTAAGGCTTTTGCACGTTGTCTTAGGTTTTTTCCATATAAATAAGCAACGCCATATTCCGTAACTATATAGTGAACATGTGCGCGTGTTGTGGTAACAGCTGCACCCTGATTTAAAAAAGGAACAATTTTACTTACTCCCTTTTTTGTAACTGATTCCATCGCAATGATGGGTTTTCCTCGTTCACTGAATGCAGCGGCTCTGATAAAATCGAGTTGGCCTCCGACTCCGGAAAACTGAAATGTACCGATAGACTCTGAACAAACCTGTCCGGTCAAATCGATTTCAATGGCGGAATTGATTGCCGTAACTTTTGGATTCATACGAATGATGATTGGATCATTGGTATATGATGTTTCGCGCATGGATACTTCAGCATTGTCGTGTATAAAATCATATATTTTTTGCGAACCCAAAACAAAAGAACTTACAATTTTACCTCTTGAAATTTCTTTTTCCTCTCCATTGATTATTCCTTTTTCAACTAAGGGAATAATTCCGTCTGAAATCATTTCGGAGTGAATACCCAAATTTTTATGGCTTGTCAATTCTTGTAAGACAGCATCTGGTACTCCGCCAATTCCCATTTGCAATGTCGCACCATCTTCAATGAGTGTAGCGACATATTTTCCAATCTTTTTATCATTTTCAGAAAGTTCGTTCTGATCAATATAATACAAAGGCCTGTTTGACTTTACCAGAAAATCAATTTTATCAATTGGAATACTTCCGGCACCATGCGTCCTGGGTGCCTGTTCATTGACTTCCGCAATAATTATTTTAGCAGATTCGGCGGCATCCATAGCGACATCGACAGAAGCGCCCAATGTGCAATTGCCATGTGCATCCGGTGGTGATACCTGCAACAACGCAACATCCGGACTAATGATATTTTTTTTAAACAGCAGATGGACCTCGCTTAAAAATACAGGAATGTAATCTGCATTTTCTTCATTTACCGCATTTCGAATATTTTTTCCCAAAAAGAAAGAATTAACATGAAATGAATTTTTATAATCTGCGGACGCATAGCTTGCTTTTCCTTCTGTATGCAAATGCATAAGTTCAACTGCTTCTAATTCAGAAGCACGGTTCACCATAGCATCGATTAGAATTTCCGGCGTCATAGCTGCACCATGTATGAATATTTTTTGATGACTTTTGATTTGGGAGATTGCTTCTGCAGCGGAGACGTAGTTCATTGGATATGTTTTGAGTAATTGGTCAAAGTTAAGGAAGAGTTGCGAGAACAATGATATCGGAGCTATGATATCTGAGTTATTGGAAAATTCGATTATAACGATTTAGTAAAAAATTAATATTATTACATTTTAGTTTATAAATTCATATGAAATTATTTTAGAAAGAATAAAAATTAACTAATGCTTATTAGCAAGTAATAATATTAAATCAATAATTTTAAGATCTTTGCAAATAATTTCACCCAATGCACAAATCAATTTTTTCTTTCTTCCTGATTCTAAGTTCTTCATTTTTCATTCTTAATTCCCAACCCCTTCTCACCCCCTTTGAAAATAACAACCGCACGACTACCACCTACCAAGAATGCATCGCCTTTTATAAGAATCTTGAAAAATCTTCCAAACTGGTAAAAGTCATAGAAGCAGGTGCTTCTGATGTTGGCTATCCGATTTACACGGTAATCTTAAGTGGCAAACAAGAATTCAGTCCTGAGAAGACAAGGAAATCTGGTAAAGCAGTATTGCTTATTAACAACGGCATTCATCCGGGTGAGCCAGATGGCGTCGATGCAAGTATGTTGTTTGCAAAGGAAATCGTAAACGATGCAGCAAAAAGTAAATTGCTGGATGAACTTACGATTGTCATTATACCGATTTACAATGTGGGGGGAAGTCTCAATAGAAATAATTTCACTCGTGTCAATCAAAACGGACCTGAAGAATATGGATTCCGAGGTAATGCACAAAATCTCGATCTCAATCGCGACTTTATAAAATGCGATTCAAAAAATGCAGAAACATTTACGAAAATATTTCAGAGTTGGGATCCGGATGTTTTTGTAGATACCCATTGTACAGATGGTTCGGATTATCCATATCTCATGACATTGATAACTTCACAACGACAAAAATTGCAAAGGCAGTTAGGAGATTTTGTATTCAATACATTTTTACCTGCGTTTTATGATAAAATGAAGTCTGCCGGAATGGAGACCATTCCATATGTTAACTCAGAAGGAGATCCTGCAAATGGCATTTATGATTTTATGGATCTGCCGAGATTGTCGAGCGGATATGCTGCATTGTTTCATACCATTCCATTTGTCAGCGAATCACATATGTTAAAACCATTTGCTGCAAGAGTGAATGCACAACAAATTTTATTGGGAAGCCTTGCTATGTTGTGTGTTGAATATAAAAAACAGATTTTGGAAACCCGGAAAATTGCCAAAGAAAACTACAGGACGCAATATGAAATCCCACTGAATTGGAAAATTCAAAATCAAACAACTGATAGTTTAATGTTTCGCGGATATGAGCAGGAAAAAATGATCAGTGAAGTAACGGGAATGGAGAGAATCAAATACAATCGCACAAAATTATACGAAAAAAAAATACCATATTACAATTTTGCCAAACCTGAACTTAAAATACAAAAACCGGATGCGTATATAGTACCGGCAGCTTATCAACAAGTTATTGACAGATTAAAATGGAATGGTGTACAGATGCAATCATTTCCAATAGACACTTTCATTGATGCACAATTTTATAGAATTCTCGATTACAAATCTCCAGCAAAACCCTATGAAAATCATTTTCTGCATACTCAGGTACAAGTTGAAGCATTGAAGATGAGAAGAAAATATTACAAAGGAGATTACATCATATATACCGATCAGCCTTCGATGCGATACATTATTGAAACACTCGAGCCCCAGGCACCGGATTCTTATTTTGCGTGGAATTTTTTTGATGCTGTGTTGCAACGCAAAGAATATTTTTCAGAACATACCTTTGAAGATCTCGCTGCAGAAATTCTTCAATACAATAGTCAACTCAAAGATGCATTCGAAAAAAAGAAACGAGAAGATCCTGTATTTGCCAAAGATCCGGATGCCATGCTTTCATTCATTTACACCAGATCAAAATACAGCGAACCGGGATATATGATATATCCGGTTGCGAGGTGGAATACCGAGTAAGAAGTTGGCAGTTTTCAGTTGGCAGTTCTCAGTTTGAAGTTTACAATTTACAGTTAGTTTTTAGTTCTAAATAATTGCATCTAAAATCAACATTGTCTACTATAAATTAACTGCCAACTGTAAGCTTCCTCAAACTGCCAACTGCCAACTATTTCTTATCTTTACCCCCTTAATTAAGTTTAGTTATGGGTCGGATTTTTGAAGTACGGAAGCATACGATGTTTGCCCGTTTTGCCAAAATGAGTAAGCAGTTTGCACGGGTAAGTAAGGATGTTTTTATGGCAGTAAAAGCTGGGGGCCCAAATCCTGATACAAATCCGAGACTACGAGCAGCCATGCAAAACGCCAAGTCTTGCAATATGCCTAAGGATAGGGTGGAAGCTGCGATTAAGAAGGCTAGTGGTAAAGATGAAAAAGATCTTGAAACTCTTGTGTACGAAGGCTATGGCCCATATGGAATTGCAGTACTCGTTGAAACAGCAACTGATAATCCTACACGCACAGTGGCAAATATTCGCTCGTACTTCAACAAATTCAATGGTAGTTTGGGTACCAGTGGTTCAGTAGATTATTTGTTTGAACACAAATGCAATTTCAGATTAAAGAAAACTCCGGATATTGATCCGGAAATGCTTGAGCTGGATCTCATCGATGCAGGTTGTGAAGAACTTTCAGTTGATGGAGAAGAAATCATCATCTATGGTCCATTTGATTCTTTCGGAAATCTGCAACACTATTTTGAAACACACAAGATGGAAATCATTGAGTCGACATTCGACCGGATACCAACAGTTACAAAAAAACTTTCCGAAGATCAGTCAGTTGAACTCAACAAACTATTGGATAAGATAGAAGATGATGATGATGTGCAAAATGTTTACAGCAACGTAGAATAATTTAGAATCCACATGATGTCAGCAACAAATTCTACACGGATGCATCGCTTGTTGTATGATATAAAACTCCACAAAATTGTATTAATAGCACTGGTGTTTTTACTTTATATCAATACACTAGGTCATGACTTTGTATTAGATGATGGCATTGTAATCTCGGAAAACAAATTTGTGAAGGAGGGAGTCAGAGGCATACCGGATATTTTATCCAAAGATTCTTTTTATGGATTTTTCAAAAAGGAAGGAAAGGATAAGCTGGTTGCAGGTGGACGTTACCGGCCGATGAGCATGGTGATGTTTGCTATCGTGTATCAATTGTTTGAAGCAGATCCGCTGATTTTTCATCTCTTTTCCATTTTCATGTATGGCCTTTTGGTTTTGTTATTTTATTTAGTATTAAAACATTTGTTTAAACCATTGCTTGCGGATCAATCCGTTCCATTCGCTTTTTTTACTGCGCTACTCTTTACCAGTCATCCCGTTCATACGGAATGTGTGGCAAATATTAAAGGACTTGATGAAATTGCTGCCCTCCTGTTTTCTCTACTTGCTTTTTATTATTGCCTTAGATACATTGATTCTAAGAAAATCATTTTTGCAATTTGTTCTGCGCTTGCATTTTTAGTTGCTTTGTTATCAAAGGAAAATGCAATTGCGTATCTTGGAATAATTCCAATTGCACTTTATTTTTTGTACAACAATGAAATCAAAGTTATTTCCAGAATTACTTTGTTTCTGATTGTGCCAACCGTGCTATTTATTTTCATGCGTTCGGAAATATTAGGATTCAATCCATTCACCGGAGTTTCAAATGAATTGATGAACAATCCTTTTATGAAAGTAGTAAAGGGAATGTCCCAGCCAATGGATTTTTTTGAAAAAGCAGGAGTAATCACGTATGCTTTATTTGAATACCTGAGACTATTGATTTTTCCACATCCGCTTACTCACGATTATTATCCAAAACAAATTCCGGTATTGGGATTGTTTTCTGTTAAATCAATACTTGCGATTGTAATTTATGCTGGTATGATTTTATTTGTTTTATTTAGAATTCGCAAGTATCCGGTAATCAGTGTGAGCATTATCAGTTATCTGTTTCCGTTGTTTCTAGTTTCAAATATTCTTTTTCCAATAGGAACCAATATGGGTGAACGATTCTTATTCATGCCATCCGTTGGTTTCTGTATTGTACTTGCGTATTTGTTTATCACCAGCAAAAAATGGAGATTGGAAACGGCAATGTATACTATAGGTGCATTAGTCTTACTCTATTCCATTAAAACCATTACCCGAAATCCAGCATGGCATGATAACCTGACCTTATTTACCACTGATGTGAAAACCTCTAAGAACAGTGCAAAGATTCACAATGGGATAGCAGGAGTGCTGTTGGAAGAAATTCCATCTTTAAAGGACAGTACAGAAATTCGTAGGGTTACATCAAAAGCAAGAGTTGAGCTTGAAAAGGCATTGGCTATTCATCCCATGTATTCAGAAGCCCAATTACAATTAGGGAATGTGAATTATTATGAGAAAAATTACGAAGAAGCCATTGCAAAATACAATATTGTTTTGAAAAGGCTTCCGGATGATGAAGATGCATTTAAAAATCTGCAAATGGCTTTAAGAGAACGCGGTAGACAAATTGGAATGCAAACGGGAGATGTTGCACTTGCAAAGGAATATTTAAAACAAGCCTTAGGTATGAATCCCAAAGATGCAGAAGCAGCGATGCTGATGGGTATTGCAGAAGGAACTTCTGGTAATTATTCTGAAGCATTAAATTATTTTAATAAAGCGATAGTATTGGAACCAAAAAATTCGCAAGCCTGGTTCAATCTTGGAATAACCTATAGGAATACGGGAGATGCAATTCGGGCAGATTCAATGTTTAATCAAGCCGCATTACTCGACCCGAATATTTATGAAAAGAATGGAATGAAATCTAAATGAGAAACAGCATCCTACTTTTACTAATCGTATTTAACACAACAGTTTCGTTTACACAAAGTAAACACCAAAATTATTGGGTGGATAGTTTATTGCAATCCATGAGCATCGATGAAAAATTTGGACAACTTTTTATCATCAGATCATTTGCGAGATATGATGAAGAATTGCAATTGAAGACTAAATTACTGATTGAAAATTACTATGTAGGAGGAATTTGTTTTTTTAAAGGAACCGCTCCTGTGTTGGTTGATTTGGTAAATCAATTTCAATCCATTTCAAAAGTGCCATTGCTGATGAGTATGGATGCAGAATGGGGATTGGGTATGCGCATGACTGATCTCATTAGTTTTCCAAAGCAAATCACACTGGGTGCAATCGAAGACAATCGCCTGATTTATCAAATGGGTAAAGAAATGGCTGCTCAAATGAAAGATCTTGGAATGCACATGAATTATGCACCGGTATTGGATATCAATAGTAATATTTGTAATCCGGTAATCAACGAGCGATCTTTCAGTGCAAACCGGAAAAAAGTGATTTCAAAATCATTTGCCTACATGCAGGGCTTGCAGGATGGTGGCGTTTTAGCTAGTCTTAAACATTTTCCAGGTCATGGAGATACTGATATGGATTCCCATATAGATTTACCTACGTTACTTTGTACAAGACAAAGATTGGATAGTGTAGAATTGTATCCTTTTAAAGCTATCATTGATTTTCATCCTGCATCTGTTATGGTGGCTCATTTAAACATTCCCGTTCTTGATAGTTCTGCCAATATTCCTGCTACTTTATCCTCTTCGATAATAAATAATCTTCTGAGAACAGAATATAATTATAATGGACTTATCATTACCGATGCACTGGAAATGAAGGGTGTTACCAAAAATTTCACGGCTGCAGAAATTGTGCTCAAAGCATTTAAAGCGGGAAATGATTTGTTGTTATTGAGTGAAGATATTCCGGCTGCTATTGCCATGTTAAATGCTGCATTGACCAATGGGGAAATTTCAGAACGAGAACTGGATGAAAAAGTCAAACGAATTTTGAAAGCAAAATACCAGGTTGGACTTTCGACACCTACACTAATTCAGATAGATTCAAATTGGCAAAAACAAACAAATCTCAAAACATATTTATTGAAAGAAACACTTTATAAAAAAGCATTTACACTGGCAAGAGATAACGGTGATTTAGTGCCAATCCGAAAAACTCCAACTAAAATTATCAGCATCAATATTAATGGAGTACCTGAAAATATGTTTCAGAAACGAATCCAGGATTATGCCGAAGTTTGTTCATATTCATTATCCAATATCAGTCAATGGAATCTTGATATCGCCGCAGATATTGCAGAAGCAGATCTGGTCTTGATCAGTCTTCACAAATTAAACTATCAGGAATTCAAACAGTATGGATTGAATATGGAATTGATCCAGGCACTAAATTCATTGATAGCGAAAAAAAAATGCATCATCTCTATTTTTGGTTGCCCTTATGTCAGTATGTTTTTTCCAAGAAATTGCAGTTTGTTTTTAACGTATGAAGATAATGATCTGGCTATGGACATTGCAGCTCAAATGCTATTTGGAGCTGAACCCATTGTTGGTACCTCACCTGTAAATACATATGAAATACTTACAGAAGGGATTGGTATCAAAAGACCTTCATTGTTGAGAATGGGTTTTGGTATTCCGGAATCTCTGGGAATGAACAGCGATAGTTTGATGAAAATTGATTCATTAGTATATGAATTGATTCAGCAGAAAGCTGCACCAGGATGTCAGATTGTTGTTGCCAGGAATAATAAAATTGTATACAAAAAATCCTTCGGTTATTTTACCTATGATTCATTGCAGCCTGTTGATGACCGAAGCATATATGATTTAGCCTCTCTAACAAAAATTGTATGCACAGCACCAGTTCTGATGTTGTTGGATGATCAGAATAAAATAGAATTCAAGAGAAAATTTGCTGATTATTTACCGGAATTTTCTCTCAGCAATAAATCTGATCTTCGAATCAAAGATTTTTTATTGCATCAAGGAAAGTTGGTAGCTTGGATTCCTTTTTATAAATCTACTTTAATTTCACCGGATACCTTTAATATTATTGACTACAGCTACTATGGGAAAGTTCCATCGTCAAGATTTAATATTCCGGTTTGCGATAGTTTTTATTTGCGATCTGATTACCGAGACACTATATTCAAAAAAATATTGGAATCCAAAATATCAGATGAAAAAAAGTATTTGTATTCAGATGTCGGATTTTATTTTATCCCGAACTTGGTTCAGAAATTGACGAAGCAGGGATTTGAACAATACTATAGACAGAATTTTGTAAATTCACTATCATTGCGTTATACGGCATTTAATCCACTGTCAAAACATTTTTCAAAAGAACAAATCCCTCCGACAGAAATTGATGGATACTTCAGGCATAGAGTTATTCAAGGATATGTTCATGATATGGGTGCTGCGATGTTAGGTGGAATGAGTGGACATGCGGGATTATTTTCAAATGCTACTGATGTGGCCACCATTATGCAAATGATTTTAAATCGCGGTAACTATGGAGGCAAGGAATATTTTACTTCTTCCACAGTTTCGAAATTTACCGAACGGGATTCTGAATTATCCCGAAGAGCATTGCTGTTTGATATGCCAGAACTCATCGATACGATCACTGCATATGTTTCACCGTTGGCATCTAAAAAAACATACGGGCACCAGGGCTTTACAGGAACTTGTGTCTGGGTGGATCCAGTGAATCAATTGGTTTATGTTTTTCTATCCAACAGAACATATCCCGATGCGAAAATTAATTTGTTGCATAAGAACAGGTATCGCAGTAAGATACAGGATGTTATATATCGATCGATGGGGGAGAAGGCAGTGGGCAATAAGCAATAACCTTAGTTGAATTCTAAAAATTGATTTATTTTTATAAAACATATTTTATTACTCCTATTGCATAACAATTCAACAATTCAACAATTTAGCAATCTTCTTCATGAACCTCATCAACACCATATCATTTCGCTATTTGTTTGGCAAGAAATCTTCCCAGGCTATCAATTGGATAACCGGGATATCTGTAGTGGGAATTTCTGTAGGTACTGCTGCATTGATCATTCAGCTTTCCGTATTTAATGGATTTGAAGAATTGACTTTAGGATTATTGAGTAAATACAATTCCGATATTAAAATTGTATTGAAGGAAGGAAAAACGTTTACCGAAGACAGTTCAAAAATTGCGTCCATCTATCAGATTAAAGGTGTGCAAAATGTTTCACGCACATTGGAAGAAGTAGCCATGTTTCAATATGGGAGTGCAAATGAGTTTGGCATATTAAAAGGAGTCGACCAGGAATTTATTAAAGTATGTTCAGTTGAAGATGCTGTGATGGAAGGTACATTTGAAATCCGGAATGAAGGAATTCCATTGGCTAACCTTGATCTTGCAATTCGCAATAAATTAGGTGTTGCACTAATGGATGTTAAGAATTCTCTTAAAGTTTTTGTTCCCGATCACGAGGACGATCTGAATCCTTCAAGTGCATTAAGAAAATATACATTTCAAGCACAATCCGTTTATTCATTTAATCCAGGTGATAATTCAAATATCATCATAACAGATCTTGATGCTGTCAAACAAATACTAAAAAAACCTGGCGAACTGAGTTCTATCGAAATAAAATTGGATGCGGGTGTTTCCATTCAAAATATTCAAAGTGAAATTGAGAAAGTAATGGGTAATCAATTTCTAGTCAAGGATAGATACCAGCAAGATGAAGCATTTCTGAAGATCATGAAATTAGAGAAGTGGTTATATTATGCATTATTTTGTTTGACCTTGCTTTTGGTTTCATTTACAGTGGTCGGTGCATTGTGGATGATCGTTTTGGAAAAGCGAATGGATATTTCCATATTAAAATCCATGGGAATGACTGATCTGAGTCTGAAACGGGTTTTTGTACAACTGGGACTGATGATTTGTTTTTTAGGATTGATTTTGGGTTCTTGTGTGGCATTGGGGTTTTATGCTTTACAGAAAAAATACGGCCTTATCGGTGTCCCCGAGGAATTTATCATGGACAGTTATCCTATAGAAATCAGATTAACGGACTTTATATTGGTTGGGATGACGGTACTTATTATTGGGACCATAGCATCAATTTTACCCACCAAGAAAGTCGCAGCAGTATTACCTATGTTTAGAGAAGAATAATTTGATCACATTAAAAAGTTGGCGAGGTACAAGATTTAGGATATACCATTAATTTAAGTTGTCATGCACTTGGCTAAAATTATTGGTATAAAATTTAATGAGGCTTATACATTTACTCTGATTTCAATTGACTTGCTCGATTGGTATTAATTGCCTAGCCCTTCCTTCTGCAGGCAGGGATGCAATATTGGTAAAATATAAAAGCATTCAATCGATCAAAATCCTGTAGGGATAAAATATTTCATCCCTACGGGATTTCTAATATTTGGATGTGATTTGCTCTACCAATATTTTGTGCCGATGGCACTGTTTAGATTTACTACCCAACTTTTTAAGTTGACCCGAATAATTTGACTAATTTTGCGCCTCATGGATAAGTGGGAATTGGATTTTGAATGGTTGAGAATCCGTCACTTTGTGAAAGATAAAATTGGCAGGGATGAATTGCCAGAACTCAATGTAGTATTATTAATGATAGGAGTCCAGGAATTGGGTATGTTGAAAATGGGACGTTTTACCAAAGAGGAGAAAACGGATTTGATGCATATTGCTTCCTGTAGATTATTAAGTATTGATGGATACTATGAATTTCAAGGAAAGGATCAGGATGGTTGGCCACATTTCGAAATGGTCAAACCATTTAAAATAAAAGGTGTGAAGGAACAAGAAGAATACCTAAAAGAGAAAGTCATCCAGTATTTTAAAATAGAATTTCCTACAGAATTTAATTAATAGTAAATCATGAAAAAAATTATTTATTTTATTTTTTTAGCAACTCTATTGTTGACTGCTTGCAAATCAGGTGGATCTAAAGAAAGCATTGTTGTCATTGAAACCGAAATGGGTAATATGAAGGTCAAGTTGTATGATAGTACCCCAAAGCACAAAGAAAATTTTCTTAAATTGGCTAAGGAAGGTTATTACAATGATTTATTGTTTCACCGGGTGATCCCGAAGTTTATGTTGCAGGGAGGAGATCCACAATCTAAAAATGCACCAGCTGGCACTGCACTTGGTGTAGGTGGTCCGGATTACAAAATTCCTGCGGAGATTGGGAGGTTTCATTTTAAAGGTGCGCTCGCTGCTGCACGCCAGGGTAATCAGGTAAATCCAAATCGTGAATCTTCTGGTTCGCAATTTTATATTGTACAAGGACAACCAACTGATAGAGCACAATTGCCGATGATGACCCAGGGGAAAAATGTAAAATACACTGAAGAAGATATGAAAAAATATGAAACCATAGGTGGTGCTCCTTTTCTTGATGGCGACTATACTGTTTTTGGTGAAGTTATCGAAGGTCTTCAGGTGATTGATCAGATCTCTGCTGTTCAATGCGATGGTGGTAACCGGCCATTGAAAGATATTAAAATGAAATTACGTATACTTTAACCCAGATTTTTCAATTGGATTCGTAGTGAGACTCAAAAGCTCAATAAAGACAGGACTCCTCGCAAGAAATTCGAGCGGAAGTGAAGTGAGAATTTCATTGAGCACGAATTTCGAGAAGAGACCTGTATTTGAGGAGATTTTGAGTCGTAATAGAATTCAATTGAAAAATCTGGGTTTTTACATCCAAACATTTAAAACTTTATTCCTATGAACCGTTTGATCATTTATGTGATTTTATTTTTTCTGTTTAATTCCTGTACACCAAACCTGGTGAAATTCAGCGTGGAAAACAACCAGGTTAAATTGCCGGCTCGCGCATCCTTTACAAACAATTCGCCGGATGCAGACCGATATGAATGGGACTTTGGAGATGGAAGCAAGTCAGTTGAAAAAAATCCTAAACATTTATTTACAAAATCTGGTATCTACCAAGTTACTCTTAAATCTTTTAAAGGAAATAAAATGAACAGCATTCAGCAAAAAATCGAAGTACTACCACCTGAAGGATGTTATGTAGTTATCGAAACTTCTTTAGGATCCATGCTTGCAAAGTTGTATGATCAGACTCCCTTGCATCGCGATAATTTTTTCAAACATGCAGAATCTGGTTATTACAATGATTTAATTTTTCACAGAGTAATCAGTGGATTTATGATTCAGGGTGGAGATCCGGCCTCAAGAAATGCATCACCAACAACCATGCTTGGCAGTGGTAGTCCTGGTTATACAGTACCTGCAGAATTCAATTTGAATTGTGTTCATAAGAAAGGAGCGCTTGCTGCAGCAAGAACGGGTGATCAGATGAATCCTAAAAAAGAATCTTCCGGTTCTCAATTTTATATTGTGCAAGGCAATATTCAAACCGATCAAAATCTCATTCAGATTGAAGATCGCAAAGGCATCAACTATTCCAATGATCAAAAAGCAGCATATAAAACACTGGGTGGTACACCTTTCTTAGATATGGAATACACTGTATTCGGAGAAGTTATTGAAGGTCTTGATGTGATTGATAAAATCGCTTCAGTAAAAACAGAGCGCGGAGACAGACCAACGGATAATGTTTGGATGAAAATTAGTGCGTTGCACTAATGAAAAAATGAAGGAACCGCGAAAGCGGCATGGAGGAACATTGCAATAAAGGAATGAAGAGAAATTAATGTCTGAAAATATTATTGTAGAGAAATCATATGCTTTTGCTGTAATGGCTGTGAAGTTTTGTTTCGTGATACAAGAAAAAAAGAAAAGAATATGTTATTTCCCGTCAATTACTAAAAAGTGCAACTAGTATTTGCGCCAATATTGAAGAAGCGCAAGGTGCAATATCTAAAGCTGAATTTATATCAAAAGTCCAGATAGCTCTAAAAGAAGCAAAAGAAACAAAATATTGGCTTAGGCTAATCAAAGATGCTGAAGTTTATCAAAACGAATTATTAGAAATCCTTTTAAAAGATTGCAACGAAATAATAGTTATTAAAACTTCTATTTTAAAATCATCCAAAGGGAAAGAATGAAAAAATTAATTCTTTAATTCTTTCATTTTATTAACTCTCCACCGAATAATACCGAATCATACTCATGACTTCTTTATCTTCATTTAATTGCGGATAAAGTTTGAGTAAAATATGGGATTCTTTAGAATTTTCGGAAAGCGCTTCTTCGAGAGTAGAAATTGCGTTTTCCCTGGAGTCGGATAAGAAGTAGAATGCAGCGCGGCAATAAAGTAAGTCTGCACCAAAACTATATTTGTCTGCACGTATTAAATTTTTCTCTGCTTTCTCAAATTGTTTTGAAGTGAGTAAGAAAGAAATGTACAAGCACCAGTATTTGCTTTGTTCTAATCCGCAATTTGCAGATTTTCTATAATGAGATTCTGCTTTTTTAATATTGTCGATGTTTTCATATGCTAATGCGATGCCGGCATGAAATTCTTCGCGTTGATCATCCAGATCAATGGCTTCAAGATATGCTTTGATAGCTTTTTTCCAATTTGCTTCAGCGCAATAGCATTCTCCTAAATAATAAAAGATTTCTTCATTATAGGGATCATGATAAATTGCTTTTTGCAATTTGACTTTGGCTTCTTTATGTCTGTTGAGTTTGATCAGACACTCAGCAACATAAACGATGAGTTCTGCATCAGGACCGAAGATATCATTGGCATCCTGGTAACAGCGCAATGCTTTTTCAAACATGCTGACTTGCAGGCACAATTCTGCGCAATCCAGATAACCCTGTTCAAAATGTGGGTTAATCAAAAAGGAATACTCCAAAGCTTCAACCGCTTTATCATATTCACCTAAACAGGAATACGCATGTCCGAGGTTGTACCAGGCAAGATAAGAATATGGATTTTTATCAATGATGTCCTGATGCAGCTGTACGCTTTCATCGTATTTTTTAGAAAACTCCACACTAACCCAGATTTGTTCCAGTGCTTCGTGGTTATTGGGATTAAGGATCAATGCTTCGCGCAATGAGTCAAACATTTTATTAAAGTCCTTCATGGTTTCGTAGATAAATGCTTCAACCAATAATAATTCCGTCAAATCGGTTTTCAAGAATTCGCATTTTAAATCTGAAATAATCCTGAGACTTTCATCAAACTGTTGTGATAATGCATAGGCCTTAGCTTTAAGTAGAGTAATTTCCTGGTCAGCCGGAGAAAGTGCATAGGCTTGTTCCAGCACAGAGATGGCTGCAACTGGTTTATGCGAGGCAACTAATAATTTAGCTTTGATCAGGAAAAAGTCCGGTTTGAACTTGTAGAGTCTTAAAGCAAGACTTGTAACTAGTAGGGCTTTGTCAAGTTGACATTGTTTCTCGTAATGGGTAATTAATCGAAGATAAGATTTTTCATCCCAACATTCTGTAGTTAGGATTTGACCTTGCTCTTCAAATTCAGTGATGAGTTTTGAAAGTATATGATCCGGCTTCGTTCTTTTCGGCATATCTTCCTCAGGGGATTAGGATTATTAAATGCGTTGTAAAAGTAAAACAAAAATTCAAAAATGCATCCTGCCGTGTATCTTTTTTCAAAGAAGCTCTTCGTATTAAAAAATATAGTCATCTCACTAAATTTAAGGCAGCCAGTAGATTACACTTCACATCATTTTCAAATGTGTATAAACCCATTTCATAACTCCTTAATTTTCATGTTCTAAAATCAATTTTCGCAAATGTGAAAAAAAATGAAAGTATTTTTCCTGTATGCCTGAATAGGCCTTAAATCGGGCTGTTTGGAAGGATGGAATAAGAGGCAAGGGGCAATTGGCAATAGGCAAAATGAAGAAGAAGTTTTCAGTTTGCAGTTTTCAATTTGCAGTTTGAATGTAGTGATGAACGATGATTATGAATGATTTTTTAGATGCGGATTAATTTCTGAATTAGACATTCTATTTTGGAATAAATCATTATGTGCTGTATTTCGTATGAAGGAATTATGAATTGGATTATTGATTCTTGCAACAACTATTTTATTCTTGCTTTTTCAATGTTTTTACAGTGAGCTTGTCGAACTATCAATGGTCAATGGTCAATGGTCAATGGTCGGTCTCTTCCTAATTCAAATCAAAAACAAACCCTCCATATATATATCCATTAAAAATGGCTGATTTGCCTTTATTTTTTTCATTGATGAGGAAATCATTGTCATTGATATAGGCGATTCTGAAATACTTTATTTTAAAAGAAAGGGAATAGCTGAGTTGTTTTACAGCGATTCCTGCGGAAAGTAATGCATTGTTGAATGGGACGTAGTTTACTCCAAAGGCTATATCATAAAGTCCTCCATTGGCGAAAAGCAGATCAGTACCAAAATTAAATCGCTGCCATTTATAAAGCAATCCAAGTCCTATAGATCGTTGGTTTTGATAATTATCTATTGAATCGGTAACAAAAGCATCATTATTGATTTGCGAACCAGCTAAATTAAAGATGTTGAGCCCAATTTGCAGGGCATTATGGAATTTATAACTTGCAGAAAGATCAATGTCCAACTTTTGATTTGTAACTCGATCATCCAGGAAATCAGCAACATTATTATTATTATCCAGAAACAAAGAAACGGGTACATTGAAGTCTTGCCAAATAGATTTTATGCTTAATCCTAAACTGAAATTATTTTGAACTCGATATCCAATGCTAATGAATCCGGTATACTCTTTCAAATTCATTTCTATGCTATCTATCTTTTTTACAAAACCACCATCCAAAGCAAATGAGATATTCCTGAATTCATCTTGTTTGGTGAAAATAAATCCACCTCCCAAGGCGATATTAGGCGAAAGTTTATGATATCCGGATAACTTAAAATTATTTTTTACATTCGTCAACAATCCAATACTTCCTGATTTTCTGTTCAATGCCATTGCAGAAGGATTCCAAAAGACGGCTTCTGACATTAGTCTGTTCGGTGCATAGTTAAATCCTTTATTATCTGAATTGGATAAAGGAGATGCAAATAGAAAGTGACCATAAGATATTTTTCCGGGTTCAAAACTTCTTAATGAGTATAAGCCTACAGGCCCGGTTGGTGCAAGGACAGAAGCAGCAGAAGTTAAAAAATTAAGTAATGTTGGAGATCCAACTAAAGCAGTGGCACCTGATACTTTTTCGAGGTCTTGTGGAGATTGCTTTATTGCAAGTTTTAAAATACTATCTGTAGAATGGGGTTTCATTTCAGCTTGTTTGCAATTGGTTGTCAACAACCAATCTTTAATGGTGCAATAGGTATTGTTATCTGTTTTATTTTGTCTGTCCTTGTCTTCTGTTATATATACATCTCTAGTCATTTTTTCACAATCCTTGCATTTAGAGATGGCATGCATTGTCACGACTTTATCTTCCAATGTTGAAAATGGTACACCCGTATTAATCTCAAAATATCCGGAAGGTCTTGAAGCTGTGCGCGTCGCTTTTTGTGGATTGAAATTGGGAAACACTACTACATTTTCTGCACCTTTAGTGGTGTTTGGACTTTGCACCACACATCGTATGCTTCCTTTTAAGATTAGGGATTGGGCTTTTAGGCTTACGCCAGGAAAACTCAGGATGCATAAGCAAATGATCAAATTTTTCATGGTGTAATTTTTAATGATTGTTAGGGTTTAAAAAAATATTCACTTTCTCCATTTCTGGAGAAATGATTTTTAGTGAAAACAATTTGTCTTCATAAGCAGGGTGGGAGGTAATAATTGTAATATCATCTCCCAGAGTATATTCCTCCAAACGTATTTTGTAACCACCATCCGACTTAGAAGTATCATAATACCTTGTTCCTTCGACAACTATTTCTACTCCTCTGATCGGAATTTCTGCAGCAGTCTTTATAATCCCGGATATAAATACAACTGTTGTAAATGGCAATGTGAGTTCAAGCGGTGTTGAACTTTGTATTAGTGTATCAAAAATTTTGGTCGTATATCCTAAACTGGATACTTCAATCTTCATTTTGTTTTTTAAAATACCTGAGGGTATACTTGTAAAAAGTGCCTGTCCCATATCATCGATGGATTGATTTCGTATATATTCCTGCAAGTACAATTTTACATTGCCATGTGTGATTGGATTTTTTTTCCAGTCGAATACGCGGATGCTTATATTTTGTTCTGTGGGTGGTTTTATAAAAAATATCGCTGCAAGTGCAATCAGAATGATTCCTGAAATTGTACCAACGAACTTGAGATAATTTTTTAGAGTCCTTTTATTCGGTTCTTTTGAAAATGATTTAAGCAGATCAGTGGTTAATGAACTTATAGCCAATTCATTATTTTTAAAAAGACTGAGATTTTCTTGCTTTATGGGAAAGAATTGATATTCCGAAATCGAAGGAATTGTTTTAGTTAATTCATCTCTAGAAAAATCCGCTAATATGACTGGAATCAAAATTTTACCTTTCTTGCTTTCTTCAAGAATTAATGGAAGTTCATTATTTTTAATGAAGTCTGAAGTCGTAAAAGATTTACTGATCAGTAGGATATAAAAATCTGAATTTCTGATTTCATGTTCAATTGTTTTTTCATATTGACCTGCTGGAATCATATCATCTTTCCATGGTTTATATTCACCCAGATCCAGATTATTGACAAGAAGATCAAAAATTATTTCTTTTTGTTCTTTATCTACTCTCGCATAAGAAATAAAAATTTGACGCGGACTGGTCATAGTATAATTTTAAAAATTAATATATTTATTTATCGGAATTGTTTTTAGGAGTAAAAATGATCCGGGATTATTTTATTAGCCGCAGCCACCCCAATCTCATACAACACTTCCCTATTCCCCGCATTACTCATCTCCACCAAACTTTTCACATCTTCAACATTGAAGTTTTTACCAAGCTTCAAAGCATTTAATTCTTTTTCTGTGATAGGAAAATTATATCTCAGATATTTGATATATGGTTTATCTCCAATGTTATCATCTCTTAAGGTTTCAATTTCCATATCTATATAATGTGCAGTTGGAGAATTGGATAACCATTGTAAGATAATTTGATTTTGCCAACTTGCATCCTGCATCAGCATTTCGGGTACATGTTCAGCCCAGGTTTTTATCCATGCATCTTCTATTTCGCCGATGTGTTTTTGGAATACACTGTATCCAGTACCAACAGAAACGATTGTAAGTTTATCTTCTCCCATTGCCCAATGAAATGGATATCCTTTTAATGTGGCAACCATAAGTAGTATTAATGCAGGATTGTTTGCCATACTTACACCACCATCAACAAAAGCTGCCCGCTGTCCATCACCAACATCAATCATCTGTGGAGTAAAATAAGTTGGTGCTGCACTGCTTGCCCGGATTGCTTGCCATAATAATATATCCTTGTTTTTACCAATAGTGGAATTATAAAATTTTCCATCCGGATGATTTAATAAAGTCCAGACACTATTTGTTTCTGCTCTTTTAGCAACTATGCACAATCCTGTTTTAATTTCTTCACCACCTAATTTGATGTTTCCAAAAATGGATTTCAAATTATCTTCTAAAGCTTTATGATCATAACCCGCTTTTAAAAATTTCCAGGTTTCCCAGGGCTTCCACCAATCCCGCTTTTCTCCAAAAATCTTACCGCCAAGTGTCATGTACAAATCTTTAATTTCATCTACAGTCTTGCCAATAGAAAGTGCAGCTGCAATTATCGATCCTGTAGAAGTACCACCAATCAAATCAAAGTAATCACACAATAGAAGATCCGGATTATTTTCTTTTTCTCTGAGTATGGTTTCGATTTTTTTGAGATAACCTAAAGTTAAAGCACCGCGTATTCCTCCTCCATCTAATGAAAGAATTCGCTTTGGACCATTTGCTGGGTCTAAATGTTGGGTAAGTGTTTTAGCCATTTTGAGTATAATCTTGTTTAATAATAATTTCAGTTTACAATAATACGTCTTCAAGCATTTTTAAAAACGCTGCATTTTTATTCGTACTCGACATCAATGCTTGATACCCGGCATAAGCATTGCTATACATACTGGTTTTACTTCTTGCATCTGTACCCGCTACATCAGCTGCTTTCTTGTAATACACTTCAGCGATATCGATGTTGCCAAGATACATATTGGCTTCCGCAATTGTGGCGATCTCCCACATGTCTTTACTTTCAGTATTGCAATTGTCCAGGGCGAGTTGTGCATACCTTTTCATTTCAGAAATATTGTCCTTCGCAACAATATTTAAAAAAGCAAGATTAATGGAATGATAAAATACTTGTTTTTTATCCTGATTATTTTGTGAAAGCATTAATCCTTTTTCGTAATATTCAAAAGCACTATCCAAATCTGATTGAAAATTATTAAGTTGATATTTTCGCTTATATCTTCCTCCTATGATTCCCATGGTATCTGAGTCAGTATTCGCTTTAGAATGTTCTAATAAGACTTGAATTGCTTCTGTTCTCCTGCCATTGCATTCCAGAGCAAAAACCAATTTAACTAATGCTTTTGTATCAATCAACTTCGCATTTGGCAGATATTTATTTATTATGGTTTGATATTCTCCTAGAAGAAGATTGAGTTCTTCCGGATCGCCTTTTAAATCATCTGTATTTTTATCTGTGAGCGATTTGAGAATAATTTGAAAACTTTGATGTTGAATATCATCTTTATCTTTAGGCTTGATCATACTTATATGATTGCCTTCAATGACACCATGATATTTTTTGTCAAAGGGTACGAGTGAAGAATCGACGGGAATAAATTCGTCTTTGCTACCGGCAATAGTTTTGAATGAGAAAGTGTAATCCGCCGGAAATTTTTCCTTCCAATCGCTGCGAAGCAGTTTTATAAAATCACTTTCACTACTCAGATCTACAACTTGAGTGTTCCAAAATTCAAACCAGGATGCTTTCTTTAATCCACCGCTTGGTGTGCCAAAAAATAAAACATGAGATATTTTTTGTTGGATACTTTCATCCACATCCAATATTGCACGTTGTACTGCTAGCCCACCCATACTATGCCCAACAAATGCAATCCGGTTGTAATCACTAAACTGATTTGATAATAGAGTATTGAGATACATCCCAATTTTTGTGATGTTCGGATTCACCGACCATAATCCTTTACCAATACTTGGGAAAATGTCAGAACTATATCCGATACTAAAAATATCCCAGCCTTTAAATTCTTCCTGGTCAATTAATAAATCGGGAGTTGATCCGAAGGTTTCGGATGCGCTGCCGGAAAATCCATGCACAAAAAGTAAGACGTTATTGTAATTATCCTGTTTACGATAGCAAATAATGTCACCAAGTTTTTGCCCCGTGGCAGAATCTTTGAATCCGTAAATTACTTTTTTCCCAACGGCGAATAGTTGTTTTTTCGCAATGTCAATCGCAAGGCCGGCTAATAGTTCAGTAATTGGCATAATCTTTAATTTAGGGTTTCGAATATTTTATAAATTTTACCTTTTTGTTCCTCATACGAACTCATAGCAAATGTATCATTGTTTTTTTCTGCAAGTTCTTTTGCTTTTACTTCATATTCATTCAATTTAACTTTGTTCTTTTTATAATTGTAAGCTTCTGCTATGGTGAGTAAAACCCAAATTGCATCTTTCGATTCAATAAATTTGTCATCAGACTCAATTTTGGTAGCAATTTCCAGAGTAGAATTTCTAATATAATCTGCTTTTAGTTTTATATCTTCCCAGTCCTTTCCATTTGCTTTTAATAAACTGGCTTTTTTATAATTCATGAATGCGGTATTAATACCATTGTAGTAATCCTGCTTAAGTTGAAATCCTTTCTCGTAAAATTGGATTGCATTATCCAAATAGTTCATATCGTTTGTAAGGTCAAACAATCTTTTATTTATTGCACCGCTTAAGCCAAGAACTTCAACATCATGACTATTCGAAGGATTTAATTCATCAAGAATATTTTTAGCATTGATCAGTGCTTCTTGTTCCGTTGGCTTCTTTGATTTGTAAGTACACAAGGCTTGTCGGGAAATGATAAAAGATAAGTTGTCTCTAAGGGTCATGTTCAGCGTTGCAAATTCTTTGGCCTTGAGTAATAACTTAAGAGTTTTATCAAATTCTTTCGCATTTTTAGCTTTTTCTGCCTGATCCAAAATTGAAGCGAAACTATCAGATTCGTTGATTAAATTTTTTTTATCAGTGCTTTCAGACCTCATCGATTTCACATTCAATTCATCTTTTAAAAATGTAAATACGGGACTATCTGTAGTTTGGGGATTTTGGTTTAAGAGTCCATTTACAATAGTTGTAAGAAGGGTTTTAAAACGATCCACTTCCTTGAATGGAATCCCTTCTTCTGAATGTGCATACTGATGAACTACAAAATGATTTACATCAAATGGGATACTACTCATTTGTTCTTTTTCACAAATCATGATGGTATAATGTGGCTTTAATGCATGCCGCACTCCAAGTTCCCACATGACATTTGCATTCAGAGTGGAAATATCCGCTACGACAATATCCGCATTTTTGATTTCCTGCAACATTACTTTATCGATACTTCCGCTCAGATTTTTATCAATGGCCCGGTAACATGGAATATTTAATGCATCAAAAACAGGTTTGATTAAGAGCGTGTAGGTCTCATCTAAATCTAATACCCTTACTTTTCCATTAACATAGCTGTTTTTTTTACCATAGCCGATAATGACAAAACAATTTGCATTCATATTAATTTATTTGTAACTACTCAGGGCATAAGTTAGCAATATTCTTTAATACCTGAAAAACATTCTTCTGTTGTTTAATAGCAGTATCTATAACCGATCTGATAATTGC
>JAYVIT010000331.1:0-5520 GCA_043769965.1 Saprospiraceae bacterium | reverse complement strand
ATTTTCATTACCTGTTGATTTCTTTTTCCATATAATCGAAAATAGATTGATATTGGAAGAACTAGATTCCTCCAATGGATTTGCATTCCAGGCAATATGAATTCTCCCTTTATCTAAATCATGTAATGAATATTGTTCTTCAAACAATTTCATACTTCCATTTTCTATTTGTATAAATTCATATTCATTTATTTTGAAGGATAAGGTAAATTGCATTCCAGCTAAATCAAAATCATTGTTCAATGTAAAGTTAGTTCTCAAAAAATCCTTATCATTATCCAAAGTATTGTAAAATAAATTCGTAGACTGATTTCTATTGTGACTTTCATTTAGATTACTATTCTTAGCGCTTTCAGTAACATCTCCCATTTTGATGGCGTGGTAATCAATATTGATTAGTGTATTTATATCAAGAGTGAATGAATTGCAGTAGGTACCAAAGAACTTGGGATTTGGTAATATATTAGTAAACGATGTGTCTTGTGGAATGAAAACCCAACTTGGCACCTTACCAAATTTGGTAGTTATTCCAAGGATCATTCTCCTGATTTCAGAAACGTCAGCTGCAGTTATGGCGTTGCTTGCATTTACATCAGCAGCCAGTAAAAGATAGGGATGAGTTAATGGCTCAAGACCGAGTATATGTCTTTGTATTTTTACTATGTCTGCTGTGCTTACTCCATTCAGGTGATTGTCATCTCTTCTGGGACAAACTGCATATTTTCCCTGTGATGGATTAAATTGAAATTTACTTCCATAAATTTCTTCTGAAAACACATTTTCTTTATACAAAGTAACTGTTGCCTCGATTTCTGTGCCATCACGTCTTTTTATTGAACCAGTAACCTTGTTTAAGAAAGAAAGCTTGGAAGGATTTGAATAAGAATTTTTGAAATTTGAAGGGAGGTGTTCCGAATTTTGACTTTGGACTGATTGTAAAATGCAAAGTGAAAATATTAATAAAAAAATTTGAAATAAAAAGTTAGGCTTCATGGAATAATTAATTAGGTATTATTGAGAATTACTTTGTTAGTTGTTTATAATAATAAACTGTAGTGTTTATAATATTTCAATTTACATTCCCCATCTTAATCCCAATAAAATCCACATTCTCAAGTGACTTGTCTTTAATCTCGATAGTCTTGCAGGAAGGAATGAATTGATTGACATCCGGAAATACATTCGGTGCAAAAATAAAATCAGCAGGAACAAAAATCCAGCTGGGAACTTTAGAAAATTTAGTACTGATTCCAAGAATAAGTTTTTTGAGTTCTGAAAGATCCGCTGCTGTTAAGTTTTTTGATCTGTTTAAATAGGCTGCTATCAATTTATACGGTGAATTTAAATACTCAATACCGAGGATGTGTCTTTTAATTTTTACAAAACCTGCCGTTGATAATCCATTTAAAGGATTGTCATTTTTTTCAATACATAGGGTGTATGTGCCATTAGTCAGGTTTGTAAATTTATATGGGCTTCCAGTTGTTTCTGCATGAAAACCATTTTGTCCAGTTAAAATAATTTTTCCAATGAAACCATTATTCGGATCGGCAATACTTCCAACATATGTACGAATATTTCCAGTTAATGTGAAATTTTTACCACACGGTTCACTAGGACATACCGCATTGTCGTCTCGTATAGTTATAAATGTCCTGCAATAAGCCTTATTGCCAGCTTCGTCTTCTACCCACATCTGTAAACTTAAAATTAAATCGTTGCTTCTTCCAATAGCGATAAAATCTTCGCAGGATTTTGTGATGGATTGTTTAGTTGGATCTCCATCAAAATAAAACTTAAGTTCAGAAGCAGAAGTTACATTATCATAACTCGCGACATCAAGATCCCTGGCGAAAATGGTTATGGATTGAGTAACTGGCAAAGAAACTTCAATACCATTAAGGCAATAAGCAATTGGTGGAGTAGTGTCTTGTTCAATTAACGACTCAATATTCATTGAATTCGTTAAACAATTAGCATGAATCTGGTGCACAAAAGGGGATAAAAATAAGCCCAATAAATAATAAGGATAGGAAATTGGCTTGTTCATAGTATGAGATTAATTTGTTTTAATTATTGATTTACAATACAATAGACCTTGTAATCGAAAAATTAATCTGAATGAAACCGTATCGAAGATACGGAATATTTGAAAATAATTGGCAATTTGCAATTTGCAATAGGCAATAGGCAATAGGCAATAGGCAAGAAGCAAGAAGCATGAGGAGAAGGCAATAGGCAATTGCATACAGTGAACTTGTCGAACTGGCAAATCATATTTGTATTTCCTACAACCTAATTCAAAATAAGAACCTTAAATGTATTTTGATAGACGCCCGAGTCTATGCTTAAAAAATATAGTCCGTTTTGAAGTATATTGTCCAAGTCTAAGCTCGCTTTATTAATTCCTGTATGTAAGGTTATTTTCTTTTGTAAAATAATATGGCCATTGATATCCGTCAAATACAACTCAGCATTCATGTCCTTCTCAACTGAATAGTTTAAATAGAGCATTTTACAATTAAGGTCATTCAAAAGCTGGATATCAAAATAATTATCAGTAGAAGAATTTCTTAAGGTTAAATCTATTTCATTTAGATTTTCATCAATAAGCAGTGGCTTGATTCCATTTTGATCAAAATTCAAATCAGGCATATATCCTTTGTTAACTTTCTTTTTCCAAAGTACTGTAAACAATTTTCTATCAGCTAAAGAACTTTTATTTATTTGATCTTTATTCCATGCAATGTTGATTTTGCCTTCATCAAGATGACGCAATGAAATTTGTTCATCGTGAATGTCAATACTTCCGGATTCTATTGTTACAAATTCAAAAAGCGAAGGATCAAAAACCAAGGTGAATTGCAAACCCTGAATGTCAGAAATTTTATCTAAGCTGAAATCAGTTTTAATAATTGGCTCTTTAACCAAAATTGAACTATAGGAGAGAACAGGATTTGCATTTCTTGCAATAGTATTTTCTTGTCCGTTAAATCTTGCTGTACAATTGACATCTCCCATTTTAATGCTGGTGAAATTGATGTTGTCCAGCGAGGAACTATTGACATTCAAATCCCAACATCCGTTTTTAAAATCGATCACATGTGGTGGATTCTTGGGATTTACAAGTGTATCCGAAGGAACAAATATCCAACTGGGTACTTTAGTTAATTGAGAATTTATGCCAAGAATTAATCGCCTGATTTCAGTAATGTCAGCGGCAGATACAGTTGAACTGTTAGTGACATCCGCGGATAATAACTGTGCGTATGTATTGAAACTTTCAATTCCGAGAATATGTCGTTGCAATTTAACAATGTCCGCAGTGGTGACTCCATTTAAATGATTGTCATTTCGCTCAATGCACAAATGATATTGTCCATTCAACAATTCATAATATCGGATATAAGGACCAAATGATTCTCTGTTGTAATTGTTGGGACCGGTAAGTTTTAGATTTCCTTCGGCGCGTGTGTTGCAACTCGTACTAATTAATCCTTTTATAGAAGAACCCGAGCTTTGACATCCGCAAACATCCAAATCATCCTGAAGAATAACAGTTGTTTTGCAAACAGAACTATTGCCTTGTTCATCTTCAACCCACATATCCAAATTAATAGTGTACTCATCACAAGCTCCGGCAACTATAAAGTCAGTACAACAGATCTGAATGTTCGCCTTATTGGGATCTCCATTCAAATAAAACTTGAGTTTATTAACGGGGGTTACATCATCATTACTTCCGCGATCCAAATCTTTTGCCCATATGACTATGCAACCAGATGCAGGCAATGAAACGGTAATTGCACCTGCAATGCAATAGGTAACTGGTGCTGTAGTGTCGTCAACCGGTTTTAGATTACAAAATTCATCATAAGGAAGATTATTTGCAATCAATCCATGCAATCCTGGAAATTGTAATACCGAGAGAAAGACTAAAGTCAGTTTGGTGTGTACGTTCATAATTCAATTATATCTCAAGATGTAAAATTAAATAAGGAGTTCGATCATTTAGTGTTTCAATACTTAGAATGTCCTTAAAAGCATTGCGAATATAAGCATTTATTCGGACTATTTTATTGGAATAGTTATGGTGTATCCACTTTTCTTAATTGGGGTATCTGTTACTTTATTTTCATTTGGCTTTTTGACTAGCACATAATTCAATGTTTGTTGAATTATGGTGGGCATTTTAAATTGAATATTGAATGTTTTAAAGTAAGTAATCTTCATATTTCTCACTTTATCTACATTAAACTTGAGCAAACTAACTACTCGTTCTGCTTCTTCATCACAGCCATGACCAATACCCGAAATTATTTTTGTATCAATGACAACTCCTCTGAAATTGATTTCCGCTTTTAATACAACGGTTCCTTCAATTTTATTTTCAAATGCGTCCTTTGGAAATTTTAAATTGGAATGAATAAAAGCTGTCAATGCCTTCGGTCCGCCTGGATATTCCGGCTTGGGTATAAAGTTTTTTTGTTTAACTTCTTTTTTCATTTGTTATACTAAATAGATTTATATTATAGTCCAAAGATTTAAGGTATAATGCCGATGTGATAGTCGTTTGGTCCAATGAAATTGGATCATTACTAATATCCTTTCGGTATTATTTAATAATTTTCGGTTTAATCACTTCCAGGTTCATTTGATTGATCAATAAATTAAATTGTTTTAGATCACCTTGTTTGATTTCTTCTATTGAATTGAGTTGTTTTACAATCAGTGCATCGATCTCCTGTCTGAATTCTTCTGCCTGATCAGTTGGAGGATAAGAACCATTTTCAAATAATGCAGTAAGGTGCGCCAATTTGTTTGTTAATTTAATTGGATAATTGATTGGATCCTGATTGCTCTTGTTTTTTGTCTGATAAAGTTCATTTTCTATTTTAGTCAATGAACTGTCTATTATCATTTTTAATTTGAAAAGCGTATCTGTTGTTGTCGACTTTTCAATTCTACTTATAAATTCACTAATCTGATTTTTAATATCTCTCATTTGAAGGATAGCTTTATTTGCATCATCCAGTCGATTTCTTACTTTTTTAATAAAATCATATTGGCTCTTGATATCTTGTTCACTCACCGGATATTTTTGATCGGGTACAATTTCAAATTCAGTTGAATCTCGTAAATTCTTTCCACTTACGATTAATTGATATTTTCCTGGTAATGCTTTCGGTCCGGAAAGACTGGCCCACCACATCACCATGCCGGGAAAATCTTTTGCAGCTCTCATCCTTGGATTGATGACAATGCGATTGCTTCCGGATTTTAATTCGATTTTAGTTTCTTGTTCTAAAGGATAAGTTGAAAAAACAGAAACCGTATCCTTTGATTGATCCAAACAAATAAATTTTATTGTATCTTTTGGATTGATAGTGTCTGCATAATAACTTAAGATCAATCCATTAGGATGATTTATTCCCGTGGATTTTGTGTCAAACGATCCACCATCCATTCTAACAGATGGTTTTGGTTTGAATAATATTGTTTTTTTATCATTTGATATCG
>JAYVIT010000330.1:0-10837 GCA_043769965.1 Saprospiraceae bacterium | reverse complement strand
ATCTATCTGACGATTTACACGCTCAAATTCTTAAACTTTGCATAATTCTAAATATGTTAGAAGCTCATGTATATGTCTTTTGAATTAAATTATTTTTTTTTGGTAGCGAAAGCGGGATACTTTTCACAGGAGGGATTATGATGTTGTGGGTAGTTCTTCCTTTGTACTTTGCAGTGAGGTCATTTAGGAATAAAGATTTGTAAATAAAGATTCAAATTGATTTACTTAATTATGTTACGACTGCGATTTAATTGGAAGGGATAGAGTTATTTCATTCAATTTAATATGCCAAACTAATAGAATATAGTCTGATAATATCGCGTAATAATAATAAAGATTTTTGGAATCAATTGTAAGATTTCTTGAATCATTTATGTATGCTTAAGCATGCATTTTTAATCGGTAAATTTTATTATGAAAACCCTCTTTTTCACCCTATTTTTGCAGTCCGAAATTCGGACCGATATACGGACCATTTTGTCAAACTAAATCAATAAAATCAATGACTTCATTCCCACGTTACGACCGCTTTGAATCCAGGCATATCGGCACGACCGGCCCAGATCTTGCTCCGATGCTTAAGACCACAGGTGTCAATAGTATGGATGAGTTGATCCGGCAGACCATTCCCGACATTATTCGGCTAAAAGGAGAATTAAATACACCTGCAGCCTTATCAGAATATGATTACTTGAGAATGTTGAAAGAAATGGCATCCAAGAATCAGGTCTTTCGCAGTTTTATTGGGCAGGGTTATTTTGGCACGGTTACTCCTTCTGCTATTTTAAGAAATGTCTTTCAAAATCCAGGTTGGTACACACAGTACACTCCCTATCAAGCAGAAATTGCACAAGGAAGGTTGGAAGCCTTGTTGAATTTTCAAACCATGGTTTCTGATCTGACAGGCTTACCTATTGCAAATGCTTCATTACTCGATGAAGGAACTGCTGCAGCAGAAAGCATGATGATGTTTTATCATGAGAAAGCAAAAAAAAATAAGGAGGAATCGCCCAATGTGTTTTTTGTTGATCACAATGTTTATGATCAAACTATAGCAGTACTCAAATCAAGAGCATGGCCGCAGGGGATTGAATTGGCAGTTGGCAATTGGCAGTTGGATCCGATTCCAGCAAATTGTTTTGGAGTACTTATACAATATCCGGATAAGTCAGGTGCAGTTCATGATTATCAGGAATTTATTAAAAAAGCAAAAGCTTCTAATTGTTTAGTAACAATGGCTACTGACCTGCTAGCATTATGTCTTTTGAAAAGTCCGGGTGAATTGGATGTTGATGTTGCATTCGGAAATAGTCAGCGATTCGGAGTGCCAATGGGATTTGGTGGTCCACATGCTGCATTCTTTGCAACAAAAGAAGATTTTAAACGAGTGATACCAGGAAGAATTATTGGAGTATCAATAGATGAAAAAGGAAATCCTGCTTTACGCATGGCATTACAAACCCGTGAACAACATATCCGTCGCGAAAAAGCAACTTCCAATATTTGTACAGCTCAAGCATTGCTTGCGATCATGGCATCGATGTATGCTGTGTATCATGGTCCACTTGGCTTGAAAGCAATTGCAAGAAGAGTGCATGATATGACTTCTGCTTTGGCGAATGCATTAAAGCAAGCCGGTTTTGAAATCAACAATGAATTTTTCTTTGATACTATATCCATTAAAGCCAATCAAAAACTTTGTGATGCAATACGGATATCATCAGTTGCTTTCAGGTTCAACTTTTGGAATTTGAATAATAGTATTCAGATTAACCTGGATGAAACAATTACTGAGGAAGAACTCGATCAAATTCTTCAACTTATTTGCAAAGCAGCGGGAAAAGCAAATTCAACAATCAATCAACCATCTTCATTAAATATACCTGCGCATCTTGTTAGATATTCTGAATATCTTACTCATCCTGTTTTCAACAAATATCACACAGAGTCTGCAATGATGAGATACATCAAGCGACTTGAAAACAAAGATCTTTCATTAGTGCATTCAATGATTTCTTTGGGATCATGTACTATGAAGTTGAATGCAGCAACAGAACTCATACCAGTGAGCTGGCCTGAATTTGCTGACATTCATCCGTTTGCTCCTGCGGATCAAACCAAAGGATATCATCAAATGATCAGTGAACTCGAATCATATTTGTGTGAGATAACAAGATTCACTGGTTGTTCTTTGCAGCCGAACTCGGGTGCACAAGGTGAATTCGCCGGACTGCTCACCATTCGTGCATACCATGAATCACGAAATGATAAACACAGAACTATTGCATTGATTCCTTCATCCGCGCATGGTACAAATCCAGCCAGTGCAGTTATTGCTGGATACGAAGTGTTAGTTACTCCCTGCGATGAACAAGGAAACATCATCGTATCTGAATTAAAAGCAAAAGCAGAACAACACAAAGATAATTTAGCTTGCCTGATGGTAACTTATCCATCCACTCATGGAGTATTCGAAACTTCGATACAGGAAATTTGTAAAATCATTCATGACAATGGAGGATTGGTGTATATGGATGGTGCCAATATGAATGCTCAGGTTGGATTAACAAGTCCTGCAACAATTGGTGCTGATGTATGTCATCTCAATTTGCATAAAACTTTTGCAATCCCTCATGGTGGCGGTGGTCCAGGCATGGGGCCGATTTGTGTAAATGATAAATTGAAACCATTTTTACCATCGCATCCTTATTATGCAGTCAATCAAAATGCAAATGCAGTAGCACCTGTTTCAGCCGCACCATTTGGAAGTGCAAGTATTCTATTGATTTCATATGCATACATTAGAATGCTTGGTCCGGATGGTATGAGAAGGGCAACAGAGCATGCGATTTTAAATGCCAACTATATGGCAACGCGTTTGAGTGAAAAATATAAAGTATTGTACACAGGTACACAAGGCAGAGTTGCACATGAGTTGATATTGGATTTGCGTCCATTTAAAGATGTAGGAGTAAGCGCAGAAGATGTTGCAAAGCGATTGATGGATTATGGTTTTCATGCGCCGACGCTTTCATTTCCAGTTGCAGGTACCATTATGATTGAACCAACAGAATCCGAAAACAAAGAAGAACTCGATCGCTTTTGTATTGCTTTGCTTCAAATACATGATGAAATACAGGAAGTTGCATTAGGTACTTATCCGGCAGATAATAATGTTTTGCATAATGCACCACATACACTTGCGGTAATTACACAAAATGATTGGGATCTTCCTTATACTCGTGATAAAGCTGCATACCCATTGCCATATCTGAAACACGAAAGTAAATTCTGGCCAAGTGTGAGCAGAGTAAACAATGCATTTGGAGATCGCAATTTGGTTTGTACTTGTCCGCCGATTGAAGCATATATGTAAATATTATAATGAACCACATAGGCACATAGAACACATAGGAATACAAAACTATGTGTTCTATGTTTCTATGTGGTGGAAAAATATTCATCAATGATTGTAGTCACCGGAGCTGGAGGATTTATTGGATCATGTTTGGTTTCATATCTGAACAGGAAAGGACACAATGATGTAATAGCAGTCGATGAAAAAATAAAAGAACATCATCCGAATCTCAAGGACAAAAAACTAAAAACATATATTGATCGGGATATTTTCCTGAATTGGTTTTCAAAAAATCCTATAGAAGTTGATTTTGTTTTTCACATCGGAGCGCGCACAGATACAGCAGAACAGAGTGTTGAATTATTTGATGCACTGAATGTAAATTATTCAAAATCGGTGTGGAAGATTTGTACTGAAAATAATATTCCTTTAATATATGCTTCCAGCGCAGCAACATATGGCAATGGTTCATTTGGATATTCTGATGATCATGCTATCATTCCTAAATTACAACCTTTAAATCCATACGGCTGGTCCAAACAAAAAATGGATGTCTGGGTATTAGAACAAAGCACTGCAACTGATCAATGGGCAGGGTTTAAATTTTTTAACGTCTACGGTCCGAATGAATACCACAAAGACAGGATGGCATCCGTAATCATGCATGCGCATAAGCAAATCATTGATACCGGAAAAGTGAAATTGTTTAAATCTAATCATCCTGATTTCGAAGATGGTGAGCAGCGAAGGGATTTTATTTATGTGATGGATTTGCTTGATGTGCTTTATTATTTTTTTGAAAATAAAATTTCAAATGGGATTTATAATTTAGGTTCTGGAGAAGCCAATACTTTTTTAAATTTAACACGGAATGTATTCGCTGCAATGAAGCAAGAAGAAAATATTGAATTCATTCCAATGCCGCAAGATCTGAATTCTTCCTATCAGAATTATACTTGTGCAGATATGCAAAAATTGAAAGCAACGGGATATGAAAAAACATTTCATCAGTTTGATGATGCGGTGCAGGAGTATGTTGGAGTTTATCTTACTTCTGGCAGGATATATTAAGTTTTGAAGTGAGATTTAATTGTTGTTTTAAGCCTGCCTAAAAGCGGCAGGCAGGCGTCCTCCTGTTGTTGCTTTAAGCGTCCCGCTTAAAACTGATGGCACAACCTTGATTCCCTATTTTTGTTCCTAGTAAAATATTTCCAATGGATGAAACCACTTTTGATTTTAAACGCGACGTCGTAGATCTGAGTTTTGAGAAACCCGTGCTGATTGATTTCTGGGCGCCCTGGTGTGGTCCCTGCAAAATATTAGGACCTGTATTGGAAGAACTGGAAAAAGAATCAAATGGTGTATGGTCGTTGGTAAAAATAAATACAGAAGAACAACAAGATATTGCTGCATATTTTAAGATTCAGAGCATTCCAAATTGCAAATTGGTATATGAAGGTAAAATTGCCGGAGAGTTTACCGGTGTGCAATCGAAAGTTGTAGTCAAGAAATGGTTGGATGATTTATTTGCGCAATTGGAATTGCCGGAAACAATTGAAGTGCAAGTTGACGATTATGAAACGCTTATTCAGGAAAGTGTAACATTTCCGGATTCAAAATTAGTGGAGCAATTAAAATTATTTATTTCAGGAAATCCAAATCATGATAAAGCAATTCTTACTCTGGCGAAACATGAAGTATTTTTTGACCCAGATTCTGCAATTGCAAGATTGAAACCAGGAAAAGATAAAAAAGAAATTGCCGAGCAACTTGAAGATATGGAAGTGATCGTTGAGTTCATGGCAGCTAAATTTAAGGAGAAAGAAAAGTCAGCTGAGTTAATGTCAAATGCAAGAATGCAATTGAAAAATCAGAATCTTGAAGTTTGTATTGAGAATATCATAGAGTCATTAAACACAAATCCTAAATACAAAAGCGAAATAGCCAGAAGAACGGGTATTGCCTTATTCCATTTTTTAGGTAACCAACACATGTTAACCAAAGAATATAGAAAGCTTTTTGATATGGCTATTTATTAATCTTTTATGGCAGCAAGCAATTCTCAGATGAATGTAATCGGCTTGATGTCTGGCACATCAATGGACGGATTGGATATTGCGTATGTATCGTTTAAAAAAAATGGTAAACTAAGTTTTGATTTATTATACTGTGAAACAATTCCGTATTCTAAAGAGTGGAAACAAAAATTATCTCAGGCATTTCATTCGACTCAGGATGAATTGATAAAATTGGATTCAGAGTATGGCATCTGGTTGGGAAATACAGTTTTGCATTTTATAAAAGCATATCAGATCAAACCGGATTTAATTGCATCGCACGGGCATACGATTTTTCATAAGCCCAAGGAAAAATACACACTGCAAATTGGTTCGGGTAAAATCATAAGAGATCTCATCCAGATTCCAGTGGTCAATAATTTCAGAGCCCAGGATGTTGCAATGGGTGGACAAGGTGCGCCATTGGTCCCGATTGGAGATGAATTGTTGTTTTCAGAATTCGATTTTTGTTTGAATCTCGGTGGCTTCTCCAATATATCTTGGAAACACAATGGAAGGCGACTGGCTTGCGATATTGGTCCTTGCAATATTTTATTGAATGAAATTTGTAAACGCATTTTTATTGATTTTGATAAGGATGGTAAATTAGCTGCTGAAGGAAAAGTAATTCCTGCATTGTTGGATAAGTGGAATAATCTTGATTTTTATAAATTACAAGCACCAAAGAGTTTGGGTCGAGAATGGTTTGAATTCAATTTTTTGAATGACATTCAACATGAAGAATATGCTATCAAGGATTTAATGGCAACGGCGCTCCAACATATAGTTTTTCAATTGAATTATTTTTTAGAAGTTGTTATCAATAATCAAAATTCTAATAAACAAAATTTTCAAATACTCATCACAGGTGGCGGAGCACATAATACTTATTTAATGCAAAAGCTTCAGGAATCCGAGATTGAATTATTTAAGTTCATTATTCCTGAAAATAATATTGTTGATTATAAGGAAGCCATAGTATTTGCATTGCTTGGATATTTAAGATGGAACAATGAGATTAATGTATTGGTATCGGTAACGGGAGCGGAGAGAGATCATTCAAGTGGGGAAATAAGTGAATAGTGAAAAATGAGGAATGAAAAGTTAATAATTGATTTCTGCAAACAAAGAACTTCTTGCTATCAACTACCATCTAACAACCATCAACTCATTTTACTGCAAACTGCCAACTGAGAACTGCCAACTTCTTCCTATTTTTACCAAAATTTAAATCATGTGTAAAGTACCCGGAAAAGTAGCATTGGTAACTGGCGGTAGCAGGGGCATTGGTGCAGCAATTGCTGAAAAACTTGCAAAGAATGGAGCGCATATTGCTTTGACGTATGTATCATCTCCGGATAAAGCACAAGAAGTTGTCGAAAAATGCAAAACATTTGGTGTGAATGCAAAAGCATATCAGTCAAATGCAGCTGTATTTGCAGATGCAGAAGGATTAGTGCAACAAGTAATAACGGATTTTGGTGGTATTGATATTTTGGTCAACAATGCCGGCATCACAAAAGACAATTTGATTTTGCGAATGTCAGAAGAACAATGGGATCAGGTAATTACAACCAATTTAAAATCCTGTTTTAATCTAACCAAATTTACGGCTAAACAAATGATGAAAACGAGATCTGGATCAATTATTAATATATCTTCAGTTGTCGGTGTATTCGGTAATGCAGGTCAATCCAACTATGCAGCGTCAAAAGCGGGAATGATTGGATTCACAAAATCAATGGCCAAAGAATTAGCATCCCGCAACATACGTTGCAATGCAATTGCTCCCGGCTTTATAGAAACCGAAATGACACATGTGCTGGATGAAAAAACAAAAGAACTATTTTTGAAAAGTATTCCATTAGGAAGATTGGCAAAAAGCAGTGAAGTAGCAGATGTTGTAACTTTCCTTGCCTCAGATCAATCGAGTTATGTAACCGGACAAGTTATCAGCGTTTGTGGAGGATTGAATATTTAGAAGAAGGCTGTAGACTGAAGGCTGTAGGCTGTAGGAAGGAAGAAAAGGAAAGTCCTAAGTTGATTAAAAATAAATATTCAAAAAATAATTCTTATTTTTTACAACTATAAAAGGTATACTCTATTTTTCTACAGCCAACAGCCAACAGCCAACAGCCAACAGCCAACATCCTATGGACTTTTCACTTTTCACTCTTCACTTCCTCCATGCTCCACGCTTCTGGTTTTGAATCAAACAAAACTTTTGTTCTTGCCCAGGTAGATTCAAAAAGTTGTGAGCTTCTGTAATTTTCAAGATGTTCTAAGGACTCCCAATGAGAAATTGTAAATAGGATTGCAGGATTTATTTTATCCTGAAGTAATTTCACTTCTGTGCAACCTGGAAAAGCTTTAATAAAAGCATTACTCTCATCAAATATTTTTTTAAAAGAATTTATTTCATCTTTTCTAAAAGTCATTTTTACTATTCTTGTGATCATAAAATATATAGATAAAATGGAAATTCTTAGAAGAATCGCAAAGTTAATAATTTAATAACAATTTCTTTTTACCTACTTTATGAGCTTTAGCGAGTAGAGAGGGTTGATCCGCAAAGAAAAATGAATTGATAAGTAATTATAAATGCGGATCGGAGATAGTTATTTGCAGAATTGAAATAAAAAACATAGTTTTGTATTCTATTATTTAACATAACCAAAATCTAATTATTTGTCACAAAGCGAAATCATCCTTACCGTCGAAAATGTTGATCCGGTAGCCTTGTTTGGAGAGAACAACAACAAGTTAAATCTAATTCGCAAATCATATCCCGACACTGTCATCACTTCGCGGGGTTCCTTATTGAAGATAACGGGTAAAAAGAAAGACACCCAGTCTATAAAGGAGACAGTAGAGACTATGGTCAAACTTTTGCGAGAACGAAAAGAACTTAGTGTGCAAACAGTTGAAGAACTTTTACTTGGAGAAAATCCATACCAGACACATGTTCTTCCAAATGAAGGAAAGGTTGTGCTAGTTCATGGTAGAGACGGAAAAGTCATTTTTGCCAAAACCAAAAATCAACAATTGTTGGTTGATGCTAGCAATATTAACGATGTTGTCTTTGCAATTGGACCTGCTGGTACCGGTAAAACATATACTGCTGTTGCACTCGCAGTGAGGGCATTAAAAAATAAAGAAGTAAAGAAAATAATTCTAACACGCCCGGCAGTAGAAGCTGGAGAAAGTCTTGGTTTTTTACCCGGTGACCTCAAAGAAAAAATTGATCCATACCTGCGACCGTTGTATGATGCACTCGATGATATGATTCCTGCTGAACGCCTTCAGCAACTAATGGTAAATCGTACCATTGAAATTGCACCACTTGCATTTATGAGGGGCCGCACACTAGATCATGCATTTATCATTTTGGATGAAGCACAGAATTGTACACCACTACAAATAAAAATGTTTCTCACTCGTCTTGGACCTTCTGCAAAATGTATCATCACGGGTGATTTATCACAAATAGATCTACCCTATAATCTCATCTCCGGATTAAGACCAGCAACAAAAATGTTGCAAAACATTCAAGGCATTGCATCCATATTCTTGACTCACGAAGATGTTGTACGGCATCGCTTAGTAAAAGAAATTCTCAAAGCCTATGAGAAAAGCGATCAGGGAAGAAGAAGAAGGGAGGAAGAGGAGTAACAATAGTCGTCTGAACAGGATTATCAAGATGACAGGATGAACAAGATTTATAATAAATCAATCAAAATCTTGTACATCTTGAAAATCAAATAAATCCTATTCGAACATTATAAGCTAAGAAGAATCAAGCCTGTCTACTACAGGTAGGGCTTAAATAATGGATGCTCAATAATCATTTGAACCATTTATTTTCAAAAAAATTTGGATTTCCAATTTCTTCGTATCTTCAATTCCTAAACATCCATCCTATGAACACTAAAACACAAGTCTCTCTTGGTTTTTACAGCCATTTTATTGATCGCAATTTTATTTTCATCAATCACCTTAAAACATGGAAAATATTTATTGTCATTGCTTTAGGAGTTTCTGATTTGTTTGCATCGAATGGTTATTCTGCATCCCTTTGTACAGATGATGAGAAGCCAGTAATCACCATCAATATTGGTGCATGTAATCCAGCCGTAAAAGACAGTATAGATAACATTTGTTATGGGCATTTTGAGCTCACTGCGGAAGCAACGGATGATCAAACTCCAAAGGATAATTTATTTTTTGCTTACAAGATCGATTTAAATAATGATGGAATTGGATCACATTCAGGTTATGAATTCTCTGTAGGTCCATTGTCCAGAAAAGATTTTGTTCAGGGAATGGTCCCATTATTCCATGATAATCCTTATGCAGTAGATGATAAAAATCCATTTGCTGCAACGGGTAGTTATCCTATTGGTATTCACAAAATTTGTTGGTATGTTACTGATAGTAGTGGCAATAGAGCAACATTGTGTCAACTTTTTGAAATTGAAGATTGCAAAGCACCTACGCCGTATTGTTTAACTGGAATAATTGAAGTGCCACTTCCATCTTCCGGTTCGCTCACCATTTGGGCTAAAGATATAGACAGAGGAAGTTTAGATAATTGTACGAAACAAGAAAATTTAAAATTCTATTTCAATGGTGACTCGTCTGCTCATAGTCTAACAATAACTTGTAATGATTTTGTTGTAGCTGGAGCAAATGATGAATTATTTGTAGATGTTCAAATGTGGGTGGAAGATACAGAATGAAATGCAGATTATTGTAAAACGGTCATTATAGTACAGGACAATCAAGAGATATGTGGTGATAATTTCCCCGCTTATGTATCGGGAAAAATATTTAGTATAAGAGATAGAAAAGATACTATTCCGGTGAAAAATGTAGATTTTGGACAAATAATTGGAAACTCTTATTTCTTGACATTATCTGCGGGAGCTTATAAATTTTGTCCTAAGAAACACGATGAGCACTTTGATTCTGTTTCAACATATGACATGATACGAATTCAAGAGCATATTTTAGGAACAAAAAATTTTAACAATATCTATCAACAATATTGTGCAGACATAAATCAATCAGGCAATATTACAGCGTCAGATGTTTCAGAAATCAGAAAATTAGTTCTTCGAAACATCGATTCATTTAAAATTCCATCTTGGTTAGTTTTTCCTGTAATTACTCCTCCAACGAATACTAAGAATTGTATTGATGTAAATCTTAGTCCGGGAGAGCATCGATTTATTGATTTTCGAGGAGTTAAAATTGGAGATGTTAATAATCTAATTAGTTCAGAAGATGATAGAATTTTAATTCCAAATCCAAATGATAGTTTGGAATTTATTATTGTCAACAGACAATTCAAAGCTGGAGATACCGTAATTGTTGATTTCTTTTCAAAGAATTTTAATAATATTTTAGGATACCAGTATAC
>JAYVIT010000329.1:0-2533 GCA_043769965.1 Saprospiraceae bacterium | reverse complement strand
GCGTTCAGCATCTCGGCATTATACCTTTTGTTTTTGAGCGAATGGGTGTTGCTTTAAAAATTGAAGGCGATGATATTCTAATTCCTGCTCAGGAAGAATATGTAATTCAAAGTTTCATGGATGGTTCGATCATGACTGTGTATGATTCACCATGGCCGGGATTTACTCCGGATCTGATGAGTGCATTATTGGTTATGGCGATTCAGGCAAAAGGCAGTGTATTGATTCATCAGAAAATGTTTGAGTCGCGTTTGTTTTTTGTGGATAAACTCATTGACATGGGTGCACAAATCATTTTATGTGATCCACATCGCGCAAGTGTAATCGGCCTCAACAGAAAATATCAATTAAAAGGAATTGAAATGACTTCACCCGATATCCGTGCAGGCGTTGCATTATTAATTGCCGCTATGTCCGCAAATGGTAAAAGTACAATTCATTCGATTCATCAAATTGATCGCGGATATGAACGCATTGATGAACGGTTGAATGCAATTGGTGCTGAGATTATTCGAAGATAATGAGGTGTGATGAGTTTGCAGTTTAAATAAAATTTGCAATTCATAGTTCAAACTTTTAATAATTTATTTTCTATATAATAAAAAAGTAAACTGCAAACTGTTAACTTCCCACCGCAGCTCTCCTCTTCTCTTCTTCTGCGCCTCCTGTGCGTTTGCGGCTCCCAGAAATTTTTGTATTCCCAAATCTATAATTGATAGAAAGTGAAAGGACACGTGTTTCTCTTTTTACATCAAAACTTTCGAAATAATCGCGATACCTGATTGTTGCACTGGGTAGGTTTGTCCAGAATATATCGCTTGCACTTAATTTGATGCTTGCTTTTTTATTGAGCAATTGTTTTTGAATGCCAATACCCAGTCCCCACATTGTATTGAGGTGCATAAATCCATACACTTGTGGTGTTTGATAATTAAAATTTAATTCGCCGGACCAATCATTTTGAAACTTGAATGAATTATTACTGGATAATTCCAACACCACATTTCCATCTGACAAATTGGTATTGGCAAATTGACCTTTGTATTTTCCGATCCAGGTGTTCACATTTAAAATGCTATTCCAGTTTTTTAAAATATCAATGTTGGCACTGCCACTGATTGAATAATTTTCAAAGCGATCCAGGTTCTGATCAGTTTGTACTGTAATGCGATCCAGTCCTTCTACCGGACCAATCACTTAGGTTATGTTATCAATGGTTGCGGAATACGAAAAAGACAGATTATAATTCCGGTGGAAATTATGGTTCCACTCAAAGTTCCAACTGAATTGTGGATCGAGATATGGATTGCCTTCTTTATAAGTGCTTGGATCGAGGAAAAATTTAAAAGGATTTAATTGCTTATAGTTGGGACGATCCAATCTTCTGCTTACGTTAAATCCCATGTTGTAATCCGGAGAAAATGTATAACTCAGAAAAACAGAAGGAAAAAGGTTGGTATAATCTTTATCGAAGGACTGACCGTTGACCAATTGATTTCCTTCTGCAATGGTTTGTTCTACTCTCAATCCTGCCTGCAAACTAAATTCTTTCCATTCTTGTTGTAAATTTATATATGCTGCATTAATATTTTCGCTGTATATAAAATGATTGCTCTTGGTGCTATCATAAATAGGTGTAGGATTGCTCTTATCAAAAAATGCCAAATCATTATCAGCATCCACAATACTGCTTTTAATTCCAGCTTCCAGTTTTACTTTTTGAAAAATTGTCTTTGCAAAATCCATTTTAAGTGAACGAATTTCTAATTTGCCTTCCAAATCTCCATATAGATAATAATCAGGTGCGAATGGTTGATTTTGAAGATCGAAATATTTTGTGAGGAAATTTTGTTCGGTGATATTGGAGTATCTGGCATAATCAATATCGACATTGATTTCAGTACCGGCTGAATCGAAACTGTGTTTTGCATTCAGATTAAATGAATAGCTTGGCCATTCATCCTTACTATTATTGCTGGTACTGAAAGAAGATATTTTTTGATTAGTTTCATCTTCAACATATGAATTATTCTGACCATTCGGTTTAAAGCGATTCAAACTTCCAGATGCGACAAATCCCAAAACGGTTTTTCCATTTGGTAAATAAAAATCGGAACCCACCCTTGCCATTCCAAAATAAAATGGAAAGATCAGGTAATTTTGTTGGTCATATGCGCCAGTGCGGCTACCATTTTCAAAAAACTCTCTGTATAGATTTAATTTATTCAGTCCCTTTCTATAACTGTAATTGGTATTGCCAAAAATATTTATAGCCTTTTTTCGATAATTCAGATTTAGACCGACACCGGTTTTTGGATAAACACCCTGTCCATAATTTGCACTCAGACTTCCATTGGTTCCGAACCGCTGATCTTTTTTCATTTTGAAATCAATGATGCCTGCATTTCCTGCTGCATCGTATTTTGCTGGAGGATTGGTAATAATTTCTATTCTATCCAAACTATTTGATGGCAATGCTTTTAAGTAATTGGCAAGATCTGCACCCGACATCGGACTCGGCTTTCCATCAATC
>JAYVIT010000328.1:0-2076 GCA_043769965.1 Saprospiraceae bacterium | reverse complement strand
GAATCCAATTGATTTGGCCAGGTTGAAGTCATGGTGAATAAATCATCACTGATTCGTACTTCCCATTCATTTGGCCTATCCTGCCACCGCAATAAAATTGATCCTGATAATTCTCCCAACCTGATATCCCATTGCGAATAATCCTTTGTCATTTGCCACCGGGTTCGCAATGTTCCCATTTCATTTTCCTGTTCATCGTAAAACAACCAATCTCTATAATCATTCGCATAAAATGTGCGAAGTATGGATATGTCCTGTGCGGACAATAATTGTTGAAAACAAACAAGCAGGATAAAAAATGCTTTCATCAAAATGGCAGGTCGTCAAATGATTCAGTTGCGGTTGCAAAAGGATCCGGAGCTTCTTTGTCAGCAACCAAATCCTGACCAGCGAGTGGTGCAGATCCAGATGATTGACCAGATTCTATTTTCCAGGCTTGAAGATTTGTAAAATACTTTCCCTGCCATTCACGGCCACGCAAATCAAAAAACACGGTCAAATCATCATTCTCATTAAATTTATCAATCACGCCACATCGATCCTGGACGAGTTGAAACTTAATGTATTGCGGATACTGCTCCTGGGTAACAATAATAAATTCGCGGGTTTGGAAACTGGGCTTTTTGCTTTCAATTTCCATTTTCTTTACCAATTTTCCATTTATTTGAAAACTCATTTCTGTAGATTTCCGGCAAAGATAACATATAGGCTATTAGGCTGTAGGCTATAGACTGTAGGAAGAAAAATATTTTAAGTTTACAATTTTTCATTCCAATCCTAAAATGGCCTATAGCCTATAGCCTAAATGCCTACAGCCTAATTTAAAAAACCCTTCCCGCACTTGAAAGCAGGAAGGGTCACTGTAATATGATATTTAAACCTGAAGCCTTAATTTACAATCATCACAAGTTTTATACTCTTGCTATAATATCCCGCTTCAATCTTCAGTAAATAAACTCCAGGTCCGGACAAAACATCTTTTTTGATAGTCAATGTATTTTGTCCTTCTTGGTAGCTTTCTTTATTTTGATAAATGAGTTTACCACTTAAATCCGAAATGCTATATTGGACTTCAGTTTTCTCATTTAAATATATTTTGATACTTGTGTTTTGTGAAAATGGATTCGGTACAGGATCTCCAAAAACAATTCCTTCCTCAACATCTGGTATTCTTTTAAGTAGTATCAAATCTGTAATCGAATTATCATCAGAATAAGCTTCAGCAGCCAGTATATCAGAATTGATTTCAAAATCATTTTCAAATCCATCTGAAACACTTTGGTCTGTTTCAATATAAAATAAAACATCTCCTTTGTGTATTGTGATATCTTGGTCCGTATTCCAGGAAACCAGAACATAACCCTTATTTGCATAGGTCCAGCCAAGATTGGATTCATTGATATTTAATACGCCTGGCTTGATTGCATTAATACTTTGTTTCATTTGATTATGCCAAAGCGTAAATTGCAATCCATCAATTGTTATCTCCTGATTAGAATAAACTGGAATCAACTGATCTTTTGTTGATTGACCAAGTACGAGTTCCCATTTCGAAACTGAACGCGATTCGGTTTTATTTAAACCACTCCAGGTTGTCTGACTGACATCTCCAACTTTAACCCCTTTAAAATTCATGTATTTCATATCACCAGGAAGACCAAAAATCTGATAGGCATCTGGTAATTTTTCAAACCAGGGATCAGTGCTCACCGGAAACTGATAATCTGCATCAATCAATACCCAGGATAAATTACTCTTGTACTTTTTGTCAATGCCCAGAATTAATTTTCTCATTGCTGAAATATCAGTAGCAGTTACCCGCTTATCTCCATTTACATCTGCTGCAAGATAATGCCAAGGAGATTTGAATGATTCAAGTCCTAAAATGTGTCTTTGCGTTTTTACAATGTCCATGGTACTCACGCCATTCATATAATTTTTATCCACCTCTGCACTCACTTTATAATCCGAACCTATATAGAGATTATTAAAACTATAACTGCCATTAAATTCCTGTCGGATTATTCCAAGCGGTCCGTCAAGCTTTACCGTTACTTCACTAATATTTTGATCATA
>JAYVIT010000327.1:0-2797 GCA_043769965.1 Saprospiraceae bacterium | reverse complement strand
CAATAGATGCAAATGAACTCCCTTGTTTAGGGACTTATCTATACTATGTAAGGTCTGGCGATCGCTCATATCACGGGAAAATTGTAAAATCCGAATAAGTAAGGGACTGATCATTAGAGTTCTTGGTGTTTAATTTACAGATGATTACACATTAAATATTTTTATAATATAAAATATCACCCTTATCTTGTATAGATAATTCGGGATCTACAAATACCTTTGCCATTGTATTACAACTAACTGCTATTTGTAAACCATTGAAAAAAAAAGGTTAACAAATAGTTGGAAGTTTGAATATAATTTCTACTTTTGTAGTGGAAATTCTTTTCCAACCCCAGAATTGTAAGAATCCTCTCTTTAAAACATTCGTTTTAGCAATTATTTTTTTCCAACCCAAATGATTTTAGACCCTCTAGTCTGTGCCTAAAGACTATCCTGTTTAGCTATTACCTACAAACTAACGGAATACTCTTCTAAGGTATCAGTCAACGAATTTCAGATTTGCATTTTCTGAACTCCTGTGGTTCAGAAGTGATAGATATTGACTTACTTATTTTTTAACAATTAAATAGAGGATCTCATGGAGAAAACGAACATTACGTTTGACTTCCGCAGACTAAAAAATTTGAATCGTGGTATCAACCATGTATTTTCTATCTGCCTGTTATGGCTGGTTTTTTCTTACCAAACCAGTAAACTAAACGCCCAGTGTTCACTGGCATGTAATGGAACCATTCAAGTTTCGTTAGATTCAAATTGTGTCGCTACAATAACTGCGGCAATGATGCTTAATGATACACTTACTACATGTCCGAACGGACAATTCAGTGTACGAGTGTTGAAATATAACATTCCCATTCCTACTTCACCTGTTGTCACCAATCTTTATATTGGTCAAACATTAACCATTGAAGTAACTGATAATGTATCAGGTAACAGATGCTGGGGCTTCGCTAAGATCGAAGATAAATTAGCTCCGGTTATTTTCTGTGTACGAGATACCATTCCCTGTTTTATCGCTTCAACATATGCACCACTTGCACATGATGGTTGCGATGGATGGATAACCCCTCTTTTAATTGATGAGATAGTTACTCCACTTCAATGTAATTCATTGTATATAAAGCAAGTAATTAGAAAATATCAGGCTACCGATTCACATGGAAATAAATCTCCTATTTGTCCGGATACTATATTACTAAGAAGGTTTGATACTTCACATGTAATATGTCCGATCAACTGGACAGTTGGAGGCTTTAATCCTATAAGTTGCAAAGATATAAGCTACAAAAGAATCCCACTCGATAAGAACGGCCATCCCCATCCGAGTTATACCGGTGTTCCTAAATATTGGGACACTATATCAACCAATCCAGTGGACACGCAACAAATTGATTTGTGGCCTGTAAGAGATATTTATTGCAACATCGCGGTTACATACGAGGATATTGATCTTGGTACTATCGCTTGTGTGCATAAAATCATGAGGATGTGGACCATCAGAGAGTGGTGGTGTAATACAGAAATTGTAAGAATATGTATACAGATTCTTGAGATTGTAGACAATGAAGCTCCTTATGTACATGCGCCTTATGATTTTGATGCGACTACTGATGGTGGATATAAATGCCAAGCTACAGTAACAATACCACCAGCTATAGTATTTGATAGCTGTGGTAATTTTCTTAAAGTTGATTTAGTTTATCCAGGTGGAATATTATCTGGTCAGAATGGAGGAACAATAGTATTACCAGTTGGAAATGACACTATATATTATCGTGCTTATGATAAATGTTATAATCTACGTGTTGATACTTTGATTGTTCGTGTTCTAGACCGTACGGCACCTGTAACAATTTGTGACAGAGAAACAGTTGTAGCCTTGTCTATATTCGGTACAACACATGTATATGCAAAGACTTTTGATGATGGAAGTTACGATGATTGTCACATTGATTCATTCCTCGTGAGAAGAATGGATAATGGCGCACCTTGCGGACAAAATATAACATGGTTCCGACGATATGTAGAATTTTGTTGTGCAGATGTTGGTAAAGTGATTACCGTGATTTTCCGCGCAAAAGATAAGGCGGGTAATTACAATGACTGTATGGTATTGATTGAAGTACAGGATAAAATCAAACCCACTTGTATTGCACCAATAAATTTGACAGTTGCTTGCGATTTTCACTTCGATATCAATGCACCCGATAGCCTTTCAATTTTCGGTGTCATGCAAAGAGATTCAAGTTTATTCAATAATAAACGCACCATTAAGTTTATAGGTGCAGGTGGAATACAACAAGTAATAAACTTTCATGATGGATTCGCTCATGACAATTGTGATTTCACGATTGATCATTCGTATGTAGATAATAGAACCCAATGTAATGTTGGTACTATTGTTAGAAACTGGGTTGTAGCTGATAAAAATGGTTCATCAATCTGCACTCAAACAATAACATTCGTTAACTACTCTCCATTTGATAGTTCAAATATTTGGTGGCCAAATGACACGACATTGTTTTCTTGTCCTGTTCAAAGTGGCCTGACTCCTGAAGCATTAAAAAGTAAACCAATTCTTCATGGTGAAGACAAATGCGATCTGGTAGGAATATCATATGATGATCAAGTATTTAGAATCGTACAAAGTTCAGAAGCTTGCTTCAAAATTGTACGTACCTGGAAAGCATTGGACTGGTGTCAGGTATATTACGATCAGGGTGGTGCACATTTTAGAATTTGGACACATGTTCAAATTATAAAAATTCACAACTTGATAGATCCAACAATTAAG